>NZ_JBSGFD010000010.1:0-86793 GCF_053603215.1 Kitasatospora sp. NPDC004240
AGGGTGGGCCGGGGGCGGCGCCCGGCCGCCCCGGGGCCGCGCACGGGCGGCCCGAACGGCGAGGAGAGGCGGGCACCCATGGCGGACGGCACGACCGGGGCGGAGCTGGGCGTCATCGGCGGCACCGGCCTGTACGCGCTGCTCGACGAGATCACCGAGGTGAGCGTCGACACGCCGTACGGGCCGCCGAGCGACTCGCTCCTCGTCGGCGAGGCGGCCGGCCGCCGGGTCGCCTTCCTGCCCCGCCACGGCCGCGACCACCTGTTGCCGCCGCACCGGATCAACTACCGGGCCAACCTCTGGGCGCTGCGCTCGCTCGGGGTGCGCCAGGTGCTCGGGCCCTGCGCGGTCGGCGGGCTGCGCCCCGAGTACGGGCCGGGCACGCTGGTGGTCCCCGACCAGTTCGTGGACCGTACCTGCGGGCGGCCGCAGACCTACTACGACGGCCGGCCGCTGCCCGACGGCTCGCTCCCGGAGGTCGTGCACGTCCCGATGGCCGACCCCTACTGCCCGGCCGGGCGCCGCGCCGTGCTCGACGCGGCGCGCGACCACGCCTGGGAACCGGTGGACGGCGGCACCCTGGTCGTGATCGAGGGCCCGCGCTTCTCCACCCGCGCCGAGTCGCGCTGGTACTGCGCCAACGGCTGGTCGACGGTCGGCATGACGGGCCACCCGGAGGCCGTCCTCGCCCGGGAGCTGGGCCTCTGCTACACCTCGCTCAACCTGGTCACCGACCACGACGCGGGCGTGGAGGCCGGCGAGGGGGTCACCCACACCGAGGTCACGGCGGTCTTCGGGCGGCACGTCGAGCGGTTGCGCACGGTGCTCTTCAAGGCCCTGGCGAGTCTGCCGGACACCCGCGACTGCGTCTGCTCGCACGCGCTGGACGGTGTGCGAACCGGCCTTCCCGGCGTCGGGGCGGACTGAGCCGCGGGCGGCCGACGGACCGACCCGCGGGCGGTCCCGGGAACCGTCCCCGGCCGGCCGCCGTCCTGTCCGGTGGGCGGACGCGGCGGACAAAGGGCTCGGCGGCACCCGTGCTGAGCACTAGTCTTTGCTGTCTCTTGGAGGAGACCGCTCCTTCAGACGCAGGAGCAGGGGGAGTGCCGGTGTCCGAGGCGAAGGGTGTCGAACTCACGATGTCGCGGGTACCCGAACCCAGATCCGTACGCCGTGACGAGCCCGCCCCCGGCGTCCCGGCCTCCGCCACCGGTGCCTCCCGCGCCCCCGCACGCTCCGGCGCGTCGTGCGGCGGGCCGGTGCTGCGTCCGCGCGGCCTGCACGACCTGCGCCGGGGCGCCGGGCCGGGCGCCGACCGCGCCGAGGGTCGCGGCCCCGCCGCGCTGCACTACCCGGCCGACGACCTGCTGGTGGTCTCCGGCCTGCCCGGCAGCGGCAAGAGCACCCTGATGCGGCGCTGCATCCGCGGCCGGCTGATCGACTCCCAGCAGGTCCGGGAGGAGCACGCGGAGCGGCTGCCCGGTTGGCTGCCGTACTTCGTCTACCGCCCGCTGGTGCGGTTCGAGCACTACCGGCGGCTGCGCCGGGCGATCCTGGCGGGCGGCCCGCTCGCGGTGCACGACTGCGGCTCGCTGCCGTGGGTGCGGACCTGGCTGACCCGTACGGCCCGGCGCCAGGGCCGGCGGGTGCACCTGGTGCTGCTGGACGCCAGCGCCGCCGAGGCGAGGGAGGGTCAGCAGGCCCGGGGGCAGGCGGTCTCCGCGTACGCCTTCGCCCGGCACCGCGAGGCCTCGGAGCGACTGCGCCGCCGGCTGGCCGGGACGGGGACGCCGCCGGCCGGGTGTGCGTCGGCCGTGGTACTCGACCGGGCCGCCGCGCGTGCCCTGCGGGAGATCGTCTTCGTGGCGTCGTAGGCTCGGCGCGGGCGGTCCGGGCCCCAGTGCCCGGCCGTCCGTGTCGTTCCGTCAGCTCCGGCCCGTGGGCCCGGAGGGCGGCCTCGGCGCGGGCGGAGTGTCAACTTTCGGACATCTCACGGCCATCCCGGCGAGGTCTCGGGTCGGTAAATGCTGCAACTCCGACCGGGGGCACCCGGGCAGGCTTCCGGGTTATGTCCGGATTGTCGTCAGAACTTTCAGGCTGGAAGACATCTGACGCGTACACGCGGCCCTGCGTAGCCTCGGCTCGGCGGCTCCCTCACAGCCGCCGACCCCCCCCACAACTCCCCCTCAGGAGCGCAGATGCGTCGTTCTGCCCACGTCCTCGGGCGTGTCCCCAGCAGATTCCTCAGCGCCGCAGCCCTCGTCGCAGCCCTCGGGCTCACCCAGTTCGCCGCCCCCTCCTCCTTCTCCTCGCCGGCAGCGGCACAGGCCGTACCGGCCGCCTCCGCCGCCGAGTGCGTCGGAGGGGACGGTGCCGACGCGGGTGCCCGCAGGCCCGCCGGCAGCGAGGCGCACGAGCCCAACGCCGTCAGCGACGTCCAGGCCAAGGCCATGGACGTCGACCTGAAGGCGCGGATCGCCCAGCTGCAGAAGTCCCCCGAGGGCAGCCAGCTGCTGGCCACCGGCACGCTCGCCGCCACCACCGTCCCGGTCTACTTCCACGTCGTCCACGCGGGCAGCACCGGCAAGCTCACCGCGACCGACGTCAGCCGGCAGCTGTCCGTCCTGAACGCCGCGTACGGCGGCCAGGGCGCGGGCAACACCGCCACCCCGTTCCAGTTCCAGCTGGTCTCCACCGACTACACGGACAACTCCTCCTGGTACAACGGCGTCACGCCGGGCTCGACCGCCGAGAGGTCGATGAAGAGCAGCCTGCGCAAGGGCGGCGCCAACGCGCTCAACATCTACACCGCCAAGCTGGGCCAGTCGCTGCTCGGCTGGGCGACCTTCCCCAGCTCCTACCGGTCGAACCCGACCGACGACGGGGTGGTCATCCTCGACAGCTCGATCCCCGGCGGCTCGGCCGCCAACTACAACGAGGGCGACACCGCCACCCACGAGGTCGGCCACTGGCTCGGGCTCTACCACACCTTCCAGGGCGGCTGCAGCGGCAAGGGCGACTACGTCGCCGACACCCCCGCCGAGAAGAGCGCCGCGTACCAGTGCCCGGCCGGCCGGGACACCTGCACCAGCACCGGCGTCGACCCCATCCACAACTTCATGGACTACACCTACGACTCCTGCATGACCCAGTTCACCGCGGGTCAGGTGACCAGGATGTCGGACTCCTGGGCGGCCTACCGGGGCTGACGCCGGGAATCCTCCGAGACCCTGACGGGTGCGTGGGCGATGGAGCCCGCGCACCCGTCAGAACCATGTCCGGGGGCCGTCCTCGAATCACCCTTTCGAGTGGACATTTCCGGGATTGCACCGCCGCTTCCGGTGGTTGATCCGGGTGTCGCGCGAGGTGCCGCGTGACGTGCCGTGCGATGTGTGGGCCTCCGGCGGCCCGGCCCGGCGCGGCATCCGGTGGCCTTATGTCCGGTTCGATCTATGTTTGGGGTGCAAGGGATGGATTTCGTGACGCGGTTCGGTCGCGGTGAGGAGCGGTGGCATGGGCAACGGCCTGGGTACGGGGACCGAGACGGGCGCGGGCGGCGCGGGCACCCGCGCGGGGAGGATCGTGGTCGGCGTCGACGGCTCGCCCGCCTCCGAGCATGCCCTGCGCTGGGCCGTCGCGTACGCGCGGGCGGTCGGCGGCACGGTGAACGCGATCTGCGCCTGGGAGTACCCGGCCTTCTACGGCTGGTCCGGGCTCAGCGTGCCGCCCGTCGAGGGTTACAACCCGGAGGAGCTCGCGGGCCGGACGCTCTCCGACACCGTGACGAGGGTGGTCGGGGCCGAGCCCGACGTCCGGGTGACCGAGGCCGTGATGCCGGGCAACGCCACCCAGATCCTGCTGGAGGCCGCCAAGGGGGCGGACCTGGTGGTCACCGGCAGCCGGGGCCGCGGCGGGTTCTCCGGCGCCCTGCTCGGCTCGGTCAGCCGCCACCTGACCGAGCACGCCCCGTGCCCGGTCGTCGTGGTCCGGGAGCAGCCGCCCGCCGGCGACTGAGCACCCGGCCCGCGACCGCGTGCCCGACCTGCGACCGCGTGCCCGACCTGCGACGGCGCACCCACCCGGCGGCCGGGAGTACCCGTCCGGCGGCGTCGGGGCGGTTCGGCGGGGCAGGATGGAGTCATGCCAGAAGGTGACTCCGTCTACCGTGCGGCCGCCCGGCTGCACGACGTCCTCGCCGGTCAGGTGCTGACCAGCGCCGACCTGCGGGTGCCCGCCCACGCCACCGCCGCCCTCACCGGCCGGCGGGTGCTGGACGTCACCCCGCGCGGCAAGCACCTGCTCACCCGGCTCGAAGGCGGCCTCACCCTCCACACCCACCTGCGGATGGACGGCCGCTGGGAGCTCTACCGGCCCGGCGAACGCTGGGCCGGCGGGCCCGCCTGGCAGATCCGGGCCGTACTCGGCACCGACCGGGGCACCGCCGTCGGGTACCGCCTGCCCGTCGTCGAACTGCTGCGCACGGCCGACGAGGAGCGCGCCGTCGGCCACCTCGGCCCGGACCTGCTCGGCCCCGACTGGGATCCGGCCGAGGCCGTCCGGCGACTCCTCGCCCACCCCGTGCGCCCGGTCGCGGAGGCCCTGCTCGACCAGCGCAACCTGGCCGGCGTCGGCAACGTGTACGCCAACGAGCTCTGCTTCCTCGCCGGGGTCACCCCCTGGACGCCGGTCGGCGAGGTCTCCCGGCCCGACCGCCTGGTCGAGCGCGCCCGGCAGCTGCTGGACGCCAACAAGCTGCGCCCCGGCCACGTCACCACCGGCGACACCCGGCCCGGGCGCCGGAACTGGGTCTACGGCCGGGCCGGCCGGCCCTGCCCGCGCTGCGGCACACAGGTGCTGACGGCCTCGCACGGGACACCGCCGCAGGACCGGGTCGCGTTCTGGTGCCCGTACTGCCAGCGCGGCCCGGCGCCCGCGGCCGCGACGGTCAGGGGCGCTCGACCAGCGCCGGGTGGCGGGGGTCGTCGACCCGGACGGTGAGGTCGGCGAGCTCGGCGGGCCCGGTCTCGGCCTCGTAGCGGGCGAAGGCGGGCAGCGTCCACCGCTCCTCCTCCGGGGTGCGGCGGGCCAGCGCGGCCGGGGTCATCGCCAGGTGCACGGTGAACTCGAACGGCAGCCACCGGCCGAGCAGCAGCGTCCCGTCCAGCAGCAGCACGCCCCCGGGCGGCAGCTCCCGGTAGGGCGCGCGGGTCGACCGGTCGGTCACCGGGTCCCGCAGCGAGGGCAGCACCCGGGCGCTGCCGCCGGGCTCCAGTGGGTCCAGCACCTCCCGGAGCAGGGCGCCGTCGTCCAGCCAGAGGTCGTGGAAGGCGTCGGCGTCCCGCTTGCCGTACTCCAGCCGTACGGAGGCCGGCCGCAGGAAGCCCGTCGCCGGCACCCGCAGGACGGCCCGGCCGCGGGTGCGCAGCTCCTTGGCCAGCGCGTCCGCCAGCTCCCCGGGCCGGGTGGCGGGCGCGCCGTCCACGGCCACCCGCAGTCGGCGGTCCTCCTCGGCCGGCAGTCCGGTGATCCGGTCGGCGAGGTGCCGGACCAGGCGTTCGGGGGTGATGGGCTGGGCGCGCACGGCGGCTCCGGTGGGCGGGGGTCAGCTGAGGGGCAGGGCGTGGAGGGTGTCGTCGTGGCCGGCGTAGAGGTGCTCCGGCCCCGACGAGAGGGTCCAGACACCGACCCCGGGGGCGGAGTCGCGGAAGGTCCACCGCTCGGCGCCGGTGGCGGCGTCGAGGGCGCACACCCCCTCCGCGGCCGGGCCCGGGACGAGCAGGAGGGAGCCGCCGAGCAGCAGCCGGCTGCGGGAGTCGAGACGGAAGGGGAAGCGGTGGGACCACAGCTCCGCGCCGGTGTCGGCGGCGTGTGCGGTGACCAGGCCGTTGTCCCGGGGGACGTACACCCGGGGGCCGTCGGCCAGCGGCGGCAGGCAGCGCCACTCCTCCGGCGGGCGTGGGGCCAGCCGCCAGGCCGTGGTGCCGTCGGAGCCGCGCACCGCCCGCAGGCCGGAGGGGCCCTCGGGGACGTGGAGGTGTTCGGGGCCCGGCACGTGCCATTTCAGCTGTTCGTCGGCGGGCACCGACCAGACCCGGTTGCCGGCGCGGTCGAGCAGCGTCAGCCGGACCGTGCCCCCGGTCATGGTGCGGGCGACGACCCGGCCGTCGGGCAGGGCCGCGGCGGGTGGCAGCAGTTGCAGGGCGTCGTCGGCCGGGAGGACCCAGCGCAGCTTCCGCTCCTGGGTGTCCAGGGCGAACATCCGTCCGGCGTCGACCACGGTGAAGCCGTAGAGGGTGGTGGCGTCGCAGCCCTGCAGCCAGATGCCCCGCTCGCCGAGCTCCTCCGGCAGGGGCAGGCTCCAGTCGGCGGCGGGCTCGGTCAGGTGACGGCTGTCGACATGGCCGTTGGAAGTGGTGAAGAGCCGGTCCGGGCCGATCACCAGCTGCTCGTAGGGGCTGCCGGAGCCGCCCCGTTCGGCCGGGACCTCCATGCGGCGCCGGGGTGTCCCGGTGGCCGGGTCCAGGGTCAGCAGCTCGTCGCGCGACGGGTAGACGGGCAGCACCGGGCGGGAGGTCAGCCGTTCGACGGACATCGGGGCACCGCCCCGGTACGTCCAGACCGGCGCCGGGCCGCTCAGCCGGGTGGGCAGCGGCCGTGGCACCGGCGCGGGGCCGTCCGCGTCCGGGCGCCCGAAGGCCCAGGCCGCCGCGCCCGCGAGCAGTGCCCCGCCGCCGGCCAGCAGCAGCCGCCGCCGGCCGAAGGACGACCGCTCCCCGGCCCCGCTCACCACGTCGCCGGCCACCCCGTCGGACGGGCCGTCCGCCGTCGGCCCGTCCCACTCCCAGGAGGCCCCCGACTCCTCGGGCGACACCTCGCCCCCGGCCCGCTCCGACCCCATGACCACTGCTCACTTCCCCCGTGGCAGCGGCCGCACCGGCCCACCGCACTGTCCACGGAGGATATCCGAGCCACCCCCACCGCCCGCGCCGCCCGGGTCCGCACCTACCGACTCGGCCCGGCCGCGGGCCGGGGGTCAGGGCGGCGGGCCCTCGTCGGCGAGGGTGGCGAGGACCTGGGCGTGGCAGGGGAGGGGGACGCACCAGCAGCCGAGGCGGTGGCCGCGGAGGGCGGGGACGAGGGCGAGCAGCTCGGGGCGGGCGAGGAGGTACGCGCGGTAGCGGGCCAGCATCTCCTCGCGGGTGAGGTCGGGGCCCGGCCGGAAGGGACAGTGGAGCGGTGAGCCCTCCAGGTGCCAGCCGCCGCGGTGCATCGGCCGGCCGACGTAGACCACGTCCGCGTAGGACGGGTCGTCCCGGTGGCCCTTGAGGTTGACCACGGTGGTGGGCATGCAGTCATGGTGCCCCGGCGGCGGCGGGACGCAAGCGGGGGACGTTCGCCTTGACAGGGTCCTGACCCCGGCGTAGCAAGAGAGGATGCGCCAGGGTGTGCCGGCGGACCAGGACGGACCGCCTCTGACCGGCGGTACCCGGGCGGAGCGGTCGGACCCGCCCCGCCCCGCCCCCGACGATGCCGACGCCCGGGCCACGCACGATGCCGACGCCCGGGCCGCGCACGAGCGGGAGACCCTGCTCGCGACCGCGGTCCGGCGGGCCCTGAGCACCAGCGATGCGTACGGCGGCATGGTGTACCTGCGCTCGCGGGACCGCCGTTCGCTGGTCCTCAGCACCCTCGCCGGGGTGCCGCTGTCGATCATCAGCGCGTTCCGTCGGGTCGCCGCCGCGGGGCCGCTGCCGATCGCGGTCAGCTACCGCACCGGGCGGACGATCGCGATCTCCGACACCGAGGACACCATGCGGCGCTTCCCGCAGCTCGCGGTCGGCATGCCGTACGACTTCGCCTCCGCCTACGTGCCGGTCCGCGCGGGCGAGCAGACCTTCGGCGTGATCTCGGTGCTCTGGCCGGCCTCGGACGACGGCGTGCCGGAGGGCGCGCAGCGGCAGCTGCGCATCGTCGCGGACCGGCTGGCCGCCGGGCTGGCCGCGCTGGAGTCGGACGGGCACCCGGTCGAGGTGGTCGGGGACGTGCCGGTGGTGGAGCTCGCGCCGTCCGTCGAGCCGACCACCCGGGTCGGCCTCTTCGACTGGAACCTCGCCACCGGGGCGCTCTCCGTGGACGACCAGTTCTGCGAGATCTTCGGCATCGACCCGGCCGGCTTCGACGGCCGCGCCGCCAGCCTGTCCACCCGGATCGCCCCCGGCGACCTGCCCGGCTTCCGGGCCGCCGCCCGCGACGCGCTCCAGCGCGGGCAGGTGCTGGCCGCCCAGGTGCGGGTGCTGGACCGGGACGGCCACCCGTACCCGGTGGAGCTGTGGGGGCGGGTCCCCGAGGGCGGCGGCCCGGACGGGCGCGCCCACCTGGTCGGCGCCGTGCTGGACACCCGGACCGGCACCGCCGCCGCGGCCGCCGTCGAACGGCTGCTCGACGGCGTGTTCTCGCTCGACCCGGACGGCCGGATCACCTACGCCAACCACAGCGTCGAGGTCCTGCTGCACGCCCGCCGCGAGGACCTGGTCGGCCACCACCCCTGGGACGTGCTGCCCTGGCTCGGCGACCCGATCTACGAGAACCGCTACCGGGCCGCGATGCTCTCCCAGCAGCCCACCGCCTTCCTCGCCGCCCGCACCCCGGACGCCTGGCTCGCCTTCTCGCTCTACCCCGACGCCCACGGCGTGACCGGCCGCGTCGTCGCCGCCGAGCCGCCCCCCGGCCGCCCCGAGCACCCGGTGGAACCGCAGCCCGTCGGCCGCACCGGCGTCGGCGGCATGTACCACCTGCTCCAGCTCGCCAGCGCGCTCACCGAGGCGGTCAGCGTGCGCGAGGTCTGCCAGGCGGTCGGCGACCAGATCCTGCCGGCCTTCGGCGGACAGGAACTCGCCATCTACACCGTCCGCGACAAGCGGCTCCACCTGGTCTCCCAGACCGGCTACCCCGACGGCTTCCTGGACCGCTTCGAGGGCACCCCGATGGCCGCCCGGCTGCCCGGCGTCGAGGCGCTCAGCACCGGCACCCCGATCTTCTTCGAGTCGGCGCACGACCTCGCCGCCGCCTACCCCGGCATCGCGCTGGACGAGATGGGCTCCTGGGCCTTCCTGCCGCTGATCGCCTCCGGCCACCCCGTCGGCAGCTGCATCATCGGCTTCGACGAGCCCCGCCCGTTCAGCCTGGAGGAGCGTGGCCTGCTCACCGCCCTCGGCGGCTTCATCGCCCAGGCGCTGGAGCGCGCCCGCCTCTACGACGCCGAGTTCGCCCTCGCCCGCGGCCTCCAGCAGGCCCTGCTGCCGCACCGGCTGCCGCAGACCGACGGCATCCGGGTCGCCGCCCGCTACCTCCCCGGCACCCAGGGCATGGAGATCGGCGGCGACTGGTACGACGCCATCGTCACCGGCCGCGACCTCAGCCTGATCATCGGCGACGTCGAGGGCCACAGCGTCGGCGCCGCCGCCACCATGGGCCAGCTGCGCAGCGCCGTCCGGGCCTTCACCACCGGCGGCCACCCGCCCGACGAGGTCCTCTCCCGCACCAACCAGCTGCTGCTCGACCTCGACCCCGGCCTGCTCGCCAGCTGCTGCCTGATCCGGCTCACCCCGGGCGACGGCACCGCCGTGATCGCCCGGGCCGGCCACCTCCCGCCGCTGCTGCGCCACCCCGACGGCCGCACCGAGGCGCTGTACGTGGCGGGCGGCCCGCTGCTCGGCGTCGACCACCGCGCCGAGTACCCGCTCAACGACCTGCGCCTGGAGGCGGGTTCGGTGCTCGCGCTGTACACCGACGGGCTGGTCGAGGACCCGGCCCTGGAGATCGACCAGGGCGTCGACCGGCTGCGCACCGCCCTCGCCCACGAGGACGTCGTCGGACAGGACCTGGACCGCCTCGCCGAACGGCTGCTGCACGAGGTCTCCACGCACCGGATCGACGACGTGGCGCTGCTGCTCACCGCGTACGACGCGACACCGGCGGCGGCCCGGGCGGCCGGGTAGCGCGGCGCGGGCGCGACTTTCGTCGAGGGCGGCCGCGACGAACGGTGACGGTGGCCCGCCCACCGCGGCCGTTAGCCTCACCGGGTGAATGCGATTGCGGGGATCCGGCCGGCGGCGGTGCGCCGGGCCGGGGCGAAGGCGGTACGGAAGGCGCTGCCCGGGCCCTGGCGGCCCCGGCGGCTGGTGGCCGAGATCGGCGGCGCCCTGCTGCTGGGCGCACTCGCGGCCCTGTTCGAGGTGGTCAGCAGGTCCGGCCTGGCCGCCGTCGTGGGCCCGGCGGTCGCCCTGCTGTTCCTGCTGCGCCGCGGCCTGCCCGCCACCGTGCTGGTGCTCACCGCCGCAGGCTCCGGCGGGGCGGGCGGACCGCTCCTGCTGCTGGTCTGCGCCGGCTGGTCGGCCGGCGCCAGGGTCACCAGGGTGGTCACCCTGGTCTGCTCCTTCACCGG
The DNA here is from genome assembly GCF_053603215.1 of Kitasatospora sp. NPDC004240. Classification (NCBI taxonomy): domain Bacteria; kingdom Bacillati; phylum Actinomycetota; class Actinomycetes; order Kitasatosporales; family Streptomycetaceae; genus Kitasatospora; species Kitasatospora sp. NPDC004240. The sequence continues at coordinate 10,445 of NZ_JBSGFD010000010.1, forward strand.
GGCGTTCGCCCTGATGACGGTGATCGGGCTGGTGAAGGACGCCGGTGCGGTGCCGTCGAAGCTGCTGCTGGGCCTCTCGCTGGGCAGTTTCCTGCTGCTCGCCGTGCTGCCCGCGCTGTGGGGCCGCTACCGGGCCCAGCGCCGGGCCCTGCTGGACGCGCTGCGCGAGCGCAACGTGCAACTGCTGCGCGAACGCGCCATGATCGCCCACCAGGCGCGGCTGCGCGAGCGTCACCGGATCGCCCAGGACATGCACGACAGCCTCGGCCACCAGCTCGCCCTGATCTCCGTGCACTCCGGCGCCCTGGAGGTGGACCGCACGCTGACCGACCGGCAGCGGGAAGCGGTCGGGGTGCTGCGGCTGGCGGCGGTCGCCGCGATGCGGGAACTGCGCGAGGTGGTCGGGGTGCTGCACGACGAGTCCACGGCCTCCGCGCCGGGCGCCGGCGCCCCGGCCGTCCCCGGCACCGGCGCCGCCGGCGTGGCGGTCGGCGGGGTGAACGGCATCGAGCGGCTGGTCGCGTCCTCGCGCGCCGCCGGGACGGCCGTCACCCTGGGCCAGGACGGCGAGCGCCGTCCGATGACCGCGGCCGTCGACCACGCGGCGTACCGGATCGTGCAGGAGGCGCTCACCAACGCCCACAAGCACGCCCCCGGCGCGCCGATCACGGTGGCCCTGCGCTACGAGCCGGACGCGCTGGTGGTGGAGGTCGCCAACGCGCCCGCCCCGGTGCCGGTCGGCGCGGGCGCGGACGGCGGCGGTACGGACGGCGGCGCGGGCACCCGGGTGGTGGTCAGCGGCGGGCAGGGCCTGACCGGACTGCGTGAACGCGCCCGGCTGGTCGGCGGCATGGTGCACGCCGGCCCCACCCCGGACACGGGCTTCCGGCTCGCCGCGGTGCTGCCGTACGGCGGCTCGCCCGACGGCGCCGCGGCGGGGGACGGCGACGGTGACGGTGACGGTGATGGTGAGCCGGCGTACGGAGGTGGCGCGTTGGTGGTCGGTGGCGCGGCATCGGGCGGTGGCGCGTTGGCGGGCGGCGTCGCGACGCCGGTGCGGTCCGAGGAGCCCGGCTTCGGGGTGTGGGACCGTACGGCCGCCGACACCGGGGCGCGTGCGGCCCGCGGACGCCGGATCAGTCCCGCGGTCGGCTGCGCGGTGGGCGGGCTGATCGTGCTGTTCACCGTGCTCGGCCTGCTGGTGTGGGGGGTGGTGGCGCTGGTGCGCACCACCACCGACGCCACGGTGGAGAAGTCGGTGTACGACTCGATCGCCGTCGGCGAACCGGAGGCGCAGGTGCGGCGCAGACTCCCGGCCGGCAACTCCTTCTTCACCAGGGACCTGGAGAAGGCCGGCCCGACCCCGCCGGCGGGGTCGTCGTGCGTCTGGTTCCTGTCCGGGGAGACGGCCGAGAGCTGGGGCCAGGACAACGCGGCGCGGTTCTGCTTCAAGGACGGCGTCCTGGTCGAGAAGCAGCACTACCTCGTGAAGATGTGAGGATGTGACGCGGTGCCGCCCGACCGGCACCCGCGCCCACCTATCGAGGGGATGACCAGCAGTGATCCGAGTCCTCGTCGCCGACGACGAGCCGCTCATCCGGGCCGGGATCAGGATGATCCTGTCCTCCGCCGACGACATCGACGTGGTCGCGGAGGCCGCCGACGGCCGGGAGGCCCTGGAACTGGCCCGCGCCCACCGGGTGGACGTGGTCCTGCTGGACATCCAGATGCCGGTGATGGACGGACTGACCGCGCTGGGCGAGCTGCCCCGGGTGGCGCCCGGCGCGCGTGCGCTGATCCTCACCACCTTCGGGGAGCGGGACAACGTGCTGCGCGCGGTGACGGAGGGCGGCGCCGGCTTCCTGCTCAAGGACACCGCCCCCGGCGAGCTGATCCAGGCGGTCCGCGCGGCGGCCACCGGCAACGCCTTCCTGTCGCCGGCCGCGACCCGGCATATCGTGGACAGCCTGGCCGGCGGCAGGGGCGCCGCGGCCGCCGGCCGGGGTGCGGCCGCCCGGCGCCGGCTGGAGGTGCTCACCGCGCGCGAGCTGGAGGTGCTGGCCCTGCTGGGTGAGGGACTGTCGAACGCGGACGCCGGGGCCCGGATCCACATGAGCGAGGCGACCGTGAAGACCTACGTCAGCCGGATCCTGGCGAAGCTGGGCTGCGAGAACCGGGTGCAGGCGGCGCTCCTCGCCCGGGACGCGGGGCTGGACGGGGTGACGGGCTGACCCGTCGGGCCGGCTGACGGGCGGCCGGTTGATCGTCGGGCCGGGCGGGTGGCTGAGCGGTCGCAGGGCCGGGCGGGTGGCTCAGCGGGAGGCGAGCCGCAGGGCGATCCGGGTGTTGGAGTGCGCCACGCCGGCGTCGTGCTTGAGCCGGCGCAGCAGCTGGTCCAGGGCGGCGGCGTCGCTCGCGCGGGCGCGCAGCAGGTAGTCGTACTCGCCGGTGACGTGCGCGGCCTCGGTGATCCCGGGCAGCCGCAGGGCCGTCGTCTCGAAGGCGTCGCTGTCGGTCTCGGGCCGCAGCCGGACGTCGATGAAGACGGTCAGGCCCGGACGGGTGACGTCCGCGGCCGGGTCGATCAGTGCGGTGAAGCCGCGGATCACCCCGGTGCGCACCAGCCGGCGTACCCGGTCGGCGGCGGCGTTGGCGCTCAGGCCCACCCGGGCGCCGAGATCCCGGTAGGAGATCCGCGCATCCGCGCGCAGCTCACCGAGGATCTCCCTGTCGAGGTCGTCCATGCCGTGATTATCGCGGCGGACGCCGGAATCGGGCAGCGGGTTTCCGGGCCCGCGGGGCACGGTGGCCGACATGACGTTCGAGGTGGAGGCCCTGGTGGGGGCGGCCGCGGCGGGTGGCGCCGCGGGCCTGGGAGTGGCCGTGCCGCTGGGCGCGGTCGGGGTGCTGGTGGTGGAGGAGGGGCGCCGGGGGTGGCGCGCGGCGGTGAGCGCGGCGTGCGCGGTCGCCTTCGTCGACACCTTGTACGCGGCGCTGGCGACGGTGCTGGGGGCGCGGCTGTCGGAGGCGCTCGCCGGGTGGGAGCCGTGGACGCGGGCGGTCGCGGCGCTCCTGCTGGCGGTGGTGGCGGTGCGCGGACTGCTGGGGCTGCGGCGGCCGGTGTCCGCGGAGGTGTCGGCGGCGGTACCCGGCGGGGCCGGCACCGGGGCTGACGGAGGGTCGGGAGAGGGGGTCGGCGGGGGCCCGGGGCGGGGCGTCGCGGGGACGTTCCTGCGGTTCACGGGCCTGACGATGGTCAACCCGACGACGGCGCTGTACTTCGCCGCGCTGGTGACGGGAGGGGGCGGCCCGGGTGGCGTGGCGGCGGGGGCCGCGTTCGTGGCCGGGGTGTGCGTGGCCTCGCTGACGTGGCAGCAGTTCCTGGCGGTGGTGGGGGTGTCGATGGGCGCGCGCCTCTCGCCGAAGGCGCGGCGGCTGACCTACTGCGCCGGGTACGGGTTGGTGGGTTATTACGCTGTGCGACTGATCTGGCCGTGATGGGTGACGGCTGTGGCTGGTGCCACCAAGACAGGTGGCGGAATCGGGAACTCCGCTTGGTGCGGTGACGGATCGTTATATGACGATCGCTTCGGGTGGAGCTCGCGGGCGGCTTTGCCGGGGCATTGGTGTGATCGGGGGCGCATTGGCGGCCTTCTCGATCACGATAATCCTCTCAAAGGATGACATTCCCGGCGCGATTTCTTGATCGTTACCGCCGGTAACAGTCGGCTGACCTGCGCCGTCAGGGAATCGCTTGATGACTGACCGCAACCGCCCGTAGCTTCTTGGGCGGTGCAACGAGCACCACCCGGGTTCACCCCGATGCACGGCCCGCCGGCTGACCCCCGGTGCGAGGGCCGTGCCCGCCGACCGGCCGAGCTCGGACCGGGCCGGCGGCGAGCGGGGGACGCCGGGGCGGCACGGCACGTCGGACACGTGCCCGGCCGCCCGTCGAGTGAGGTGAGCGAAACGTGGCCCCACCGGGGCCTGGTTCCGCATGCCTGCCCGGGGCTTGTCGAGAGGATGTTCATGACTTCCGGTCACGAGACCACCGCCACCACCTCCTCCAAGGCCACCACCAAGCGCAACCGAGTCCGCGTGGCCGTCGTGGCCGGCGCCGCCGTCGTGGCGCTGCCGGTGGCCGGCCTCGTCTCGGCCCCCTCGGCCTCGGCCGCCTCCGCCTCGACCTGGGACGCCGTCGCCCGGTGCGAGAGCGGTGGCAACTGGTCGATCAACACCGGCAACGGCTTCTACGGCGGTCTGCAGTTCACCGCCAGTACCTGGCGGGCGTACGGCGGCACCGCGTACGCGCCGCAGGCGAACCAGGCCAGCAGGGCGCAGCAGATCGCCGTCGCCGAGAAGGTGCTCGCCTCGCAGGGTCCCGGTGCCTGGCCGGTCTGCTCCAGGAAGGCCGGTCTGACCAGGGGCGGCGCGCCGGCCCAGGTCGACGCCGCCACCGAGGCCAAGCCGGCCGCGCCCAAGGTCCAGGCTCCGAAGCCGCAGCCGCCCAAGCCCGCCCCCAAGTCCCAGCCCGCTCCCAAGTCCAAGCCCGCGCAGGCCGGGCCGGCCCAGAAGCCGGCCGCTGCCCCGACGCCTGACCGGAGCTCCAGCGACGCCACGCGATCGGCGCGGACGCCGACCCCGGCGGCCCCGGTCAACTCCCCGAGGAACGGCGCCCCCACCGGCACCTACACCGTCAAGAGCGGCGACACCCTGAGCGAGATCGCGGTCACGTTCGGCACCGACGTGCGGAGCCTGTACGCGAAGAACGTCAAGACCATCGGCGGCGACCCGGACCTGATCTTCCCGGACCAGGTGCTGGACCTCTGACCCCTGGTCGGACCACGGCCGGCCACCCCTCCGAGGGGCGGCCGGCTCCGGCGCGTGGGCCCGGTGCCCGGGCCTGTGTGCGGCTTTCGGCCCATGACCGGGCGGGGTCGCCCCGGTGTCCGCGTCAGTGGGCTCGCGGGGTGCCGAAGCTGATCGGTGACCACGAGTCGACCGGTTCCCCCGTCGCCGCCGACAACACCATGAACCGCGAGCGCGGGCTGAGCGGCGTCAGTGGCCGGGTTCTCGTACCGGGCGCGGCGCCATCTGCTGACGCTGGAGGGCGGGCGCGAGGTGCGGCTGCCGTTCGACCACCTCGGGGCGGATCCCGCGGCCGGCCCCGACCGGACGGGCCGGCCCGCCGTGGCCCCGTACTACCGGGACGCGTCGGGCGTCGGCGCCCGGGCCGATAGTTGAACGTTGAACGCGACGTCCGAATACCGCCGGACCCGTGATCGCCGGCACCCGATGATCGAGTCATGTCCGAGAACACGACAGCGAGGTCGGGGGAGATGGCGATGAGCACGACCATGGTGGCCGCACGGCTGGCGGGCAAGGCGGCGCTGGTGACCGGCGGCAGCCGGGGGATCGGCGAGGCGGTCGCGCTGCGGCTGGCCGAGGAGGGCGCCGACGTGGCGCTCACCTACCGGGACAGCGCCGAGCGTGCCGAGGCGGTCGCGGCCGAGATCGAGGGAATGGGCCGCCGCGCCTGGGCCGTACGGGCCGACAGCGCCGACCCCCGGGCGATCCGGGAGGCCGTGGACGCGGTGGCGACGCGGTTCGGCCGACTCGACATCCTGGTGAACAACGCGGGCGTCGGCGTGGTCGGCCCGATCGAGGAGATCGACGAGGCCGACATCGACCGGGTGCTGGACGTCAACGTCCGGGGGCCGCTGCTGGCCTCCAAGGCCGCTCTCGCGCACCTGGGCGAGGGTGGACGGATCGTCACCATCGGCAGCTGCATGGCCGAGCGGGTCGCCTTCCCCGGCGGCTCGGTGTACGCGACCAGCAAGGCGGCCCTGGCCGGGCTCACCAAGGCGCTGGCGCGGGAGCTCGGGTCGCGCGGCATCACCGCCAACCTGGTGCACCCCGGTCCGACCGACACCGACATGAACCCGGCCGACGGGCCGAGCGCCGAGTTCCAGGCGGGCTTCACCGCGCTGGGCTCGTTCGGCACCCCGGCGGACGTGGCCGGCACCGTCGCCCACCTGGTGGGCCCGGAGGGCCGCTACATCACCGGTGCCGCGATCGCGGTGGACGGCGGGTTCGCGGTCTGAGACCGGCGGGCCCTTCGGGGGCGCGGCCCCACCCGGGTGGTGAACCGCCATCCGGGCGGGGCTGCGCGCCGGTCCGCGCTCGGCGCACGCCCGCGGGTCATCATCGGCGGGGGTGCCGGGAACGACCCCGGGGACCGGGCGGAGCGAGCAGAGGGAGACGGCGGATGGCCACCTTGCGGATCGAGCACGTGCTGACCGACTACCACATCTGGAAGCGGCTGTTCGACGCCGACCCGCTGCACCGCGAGCGCTCCGGCGTGCGCGGGTACCGCATCCACCGGGCTCCGGGGCCGTCCCAGTTCGTGGCCGTCGACCTGGAGTTCGACACCGTGATGCAGGCCGAGGACTTCCTGGGCCGCCTCAAGGAGATCTGGGCCGGCCGGGCCGACCTCGCCCACGACCCCCACGGCTGGGTGGTCGAGACCGTCGCGACCCACCGCTACTGAGCGCGCGCCCGCCCACCCGAGGGAGACACCGCATGACCGGGAACGACGACGTGGCCGGAAACGATGACACGGCCGGGAACGGCGGCACGGCCGGGAACCACGACGCCGCCGGGAACGACGACGCGGCCGGGGGCGCGGCCGATCCGATCGGCCGGCTCGCCAGCGTCCTCGCGCAGACCGCCGGGCTGATCGACGGCGTGGGCGAGGAGCAGCACGGGCACGCCACGCCCTGCCGCTCGTGGACCGTGGGCGAACTCCTCGGTCACCTGGTCCACGACCTGAGGCAGTTCACCGTCACCGCCGAGGGCGGACGGCCGGACTGGGAGGACCCCGTCGACCGGGTGGACGCGGACTGGCTGCACGTCTTCGAGGCCGGCGCCGAGGACCTGGTCGCGGCCTGGCGGGAGAACGACGACCTGACCGCGGAGTACGAGAGCGGCTCCGGAGCCACACCACCCCGGGGCTTCCTGCTGGACCAGCAGGTGGCCGAGTTCGCCGTGCACGGCTGGGACCTGGCCCGGGCGACCGGCCAGTCCACGACCGGGCTGGACCTCGACGCCGCGCAGGCCTCGCTGGCCTGGGGGAAGGGCGCGCTGCGCCCGGAGTTCCGGGGCACCGAGGCGGACGGCCACCGCTTCGGCCCGGAGGTGGCGGTGGCCGGGGACGCGCCCGTCTACGACCGGCTGGCGGCGTTCTTCGGGCGCGACCCCGGCTGGCGCTGAGGCCCGGTGTGGTGCGGCTCGCTGCGGTGGGCCACCTCGGGCGGTGAGCCCGGCTGCGGCGGACCGGTCAGTCGCGGCTCCAGCGGAAGGCGATCTCCGGGTAGCGCTGGGCGGGTCCGTCCAGCAGCGGGGAGCGATGGCCCCTCAGGAAGCGGTCGAAGAACGCCCGGACGTACACCCTGACCAGCTCGGTGGAGCGCTCGGCGGCGACGGTGCCGAGCAGTTCCGCGTACAGCTCGGGCGGCCAGACCCCGGCGACCCCGCCCGGCCCGGCGAAGTGCGGCACGTCGGTGAAGGTGAGGTGACCGGCGCCGCCGAGTCGCAGCTGCCGGCCCCAGGCGCGCTGGTGCTCGCGCCACTGCTGCCAGGTCGCGTGGTCCTCCAGCGAGGTGAGCAGCAGGAACGGCCGGTCCAGGCCCTCCTGCGCGACCGGCGAGCCGAAGAGGCCGCCGTCCAGGTCGAGCCCGGCGGCGAAACGGCGGTCCTGGCGGATCGCCTCGGCCGCCGCCGCGCCGCCCATCGAGTGGCCGAGCACGCCGATCCGCCCGGGGTCCGGGCAGGGCAGGCCGCCGCGGCCCGGGGCGGCGAGCCGGCGGCCGGTCAGCTCGGTGGCGACGAACCGCAGGTCACCGACCCGGACGGCGATCTCCTTGCGCTCCTGCGCGTCCCAGTCGTCCGGGGTCTGCGGCAGTGCGCCGAGCACCAGCCGACCGTCCGGGAACTCCACCGCGCCGGCGTCGTAGGTGTGGTCGATCGCCGCGACCAGGTAGCCGTGCGCGGCGAGCTCCTCGGCCAGCGCGGTGCAGTCGCTGCGGTGGCCCCCGCGGCCGTGGCCGAGCAGCAGCAGCGGCAGCCGGCCCGGGAGGGCGGGCGCGTCGAGCCGGGCGTGCGGGCGGACGGCGGCCAGGGTGCCCGGGTTCAGCGACAGGTCGGCCTCGATGGTGGCGGCGACCCCGGGCGAGGTGTACGGCGCGAGGGGGCGGCCGGGCGCGGGGAGCGCCGGGTACCAGAGCTGGACCATCAGTTCGCGCGGCCGGGGGGTCGGGGCGAAGGGGTCCTCGCGGTCCCGGTCGACCAGGTGCAGCGCGGTGGTGCCGACCGGCCGCCGGACGGTGGGGGCCGGGAGTCCGCCGGACGGCCGCGGGACGCCGGATTCGGTGCCGGCTCCGGCCGGTGCGGAGGGTCCGGCGGGTGCGGCCGGGGGCGCCGCCGGGGTGGCGGGCGGCGCGGCCGGAGGCGCTGCGGGCGCGGCCCACGCGGAGGCCGTCGGCAGGGCGAGGGCCGAGGTGCTGAGCCCGGCGAGGGCCAGCAGCGATCGGCGACTGATCATCATCCACCCCTGGGGTAGGCACATGTGGTGCCTCCTCACCCTAGATGGTCTGGACCATTGTGCCTAGGGTCGGGCCGGGCCGGGTCGGATCGAGGCCGGGTCAGGCCGGGGCCGGGGGCTTAGGTGATCGGGCCCAGGGCGGCCGCCCGCTTGATCGCCTCGCGGATGCGCGGGTAGGTGCCGCAGCGGCAGACGTTCTCGATCCGGTCGATGTCCGCGTCCGTCGGGGAGGGGTTGCGGCGCAGCAGCGCGACCGCCGTCATGATCTGGCCCGGCTGGCAGAAGCCGCACTGCGCGACGTCGCACTCCAGCCACGCCTCCTGCACCGGATGCAGCACCTCGCCGTCCGCGAGGCCCTCGATGGTGGTGACCCGACGGCCGGCGCAGTCCTTGACGGCCACGGTGCAGGGCTGGAACTCCTCGCCGTCCAGATGGCTGGTGCAGGCGCGGCAGACGCCCACCCCGCAGCCGTACTTGGGGCCGGTGACGCCGAGCCTGTCGCGCAGCACCCAGAGCAGCGGCATGTCGTCCGGCGCCTCGACGGTGACCGGCCGCCCGTTGAGGACGAAGGTGTGGCTGGGCATGGTTCGGCGCCCCTTCAGAAGTCGATCGGGAACGAGCGGGGGCTGGTGCCGGTGGCCCGGGCGTAGGCGTTGGCGACCGCGGCGCAGGCGGCGGGCACGCCCAACTCGCCCGCGCCGCCCGGGGATCCGCTCGGCGGCAGCAGGTGGATCTCCACCTCGGGCGGGCTGTGCCGCTGCCGGGCGTAGCGGAAGTCGGCGAAGCTGCCCTCGCGGACCGCGCCGTGGTCGATGTGGTTGCCCGCCTGCAGGACCACCGAGATGCCGTCGATCAGCGCCCCCGTCAACTGGGCCTCCAGCCCATGGGGGTTGACCGCCCGGCCGACGTCCGCGGCGATCACCGCCCGGGTCGCCCGGGGCCGCCGCGGATCGGTGGCGTCCAACTCGACCAGGTAGGCCGCGCAGGAGCCGTGCTCGTCGTGGAAGCCGAAGCCCTGCGCGTGCCCGGCGGGCATCGACCGGCCCCAGCGCCCGGCCTGGGCGGCCTTGTCCAGCACGGCCCGGGAGCGGGCCCCGCGCAGCCGGGCGCGGCGGAAGGCCACCGGGTCCTGGCCGAGGCGGCGGGCGATCTCGTCCATCATGATCTCGTCGGCGACCCGGACCGTGCCCGAGTAGACCGAGCGCCAGCTACCGGTGTGCATCTCCAGCGGCAGTTCGGAGAGCAGCTGGGTCACCACGCCCAGCTCGTACGGATTCTTCTCGCTGAGCAGGAAGAAGCCCTGGGCCAGGCTGAGACCGGCCGCGTCCAGGTCGAAGCCGGCGCCGGTCAGCGCCTCGCCGAGACCGTGCCGCAGGTCGGTGGCGACGGTGGCCACCCGGTGCTCGTAGGTGAGCACCTGCCCGAGGGCGTGGGTCGCGCGGACCCGGTGGTGGCTGGCGGGCCGGAGCCGGCCGTGCCGCATGTCGTCGTTGCGGGTCCACATCAGCTTGACCGGCCGGCCGGCCGCCCGGGAGACCCGGGCCGCCTCCAGCGCGGCGTCGAAGAACAGCCGGCGGCCGAACGAGCCTCCGCCGCGCACCACGTGGACGGTGACCGCGTCCTGCGGCAGGCCCAGTTCGGCGGCGATGGTCTGCTGCGCGACGATCGGGGCCTGCGCGGCGAACCAGAGCTCGGCGCGGTCGGCGCGGACGTCGGCGACCGCGGTCAGCACCTCCATCGGCGCGTGGTTGACGAAGGCGAAGTCGAACTCGCCGTCCACGTGCAGGGTGAGCAACGGCGGTACCAGGAACGGGAGGTGGGTGGCGCGCAGCCGTTCCCGGATGTCGGCGTCGGAGAGGGCCGCGACCGGGCCGGGCCGCCAGGAGAGCCGGAGCGCGTCGCGGGCCTTCAACGCCTGGTCGAAGGTCTCGGCGAGCACCGCCACCCCGGTCGGGATCCGGACGATGCCCAGCACCCCCGGCATCGCGCGGGCGGCGGAGTCGTCCACCGAGGCGAGGGTGCCGTTGATGGTCGTCGGGCGGGCGACCACGGTGGGCACCGCGCCGGGCACGGCCAGGTCACCGGCGTACCGGGCGCGCCCGGTGACGATGTCGCGGGCGTCGATCCGGCCGGTGGGCCGGCCGACCAGGCGCTGCTGCCCGGCGCTCCGGGGTGTGGTGGGCACCGCGGGGACCGTCACATCGGCGGCCGCGGCCGCGAGTTCGCCGTAGCCGGCCCGGCGGCCGTCCGGGGCGAGCACCGCGGAGTCGGCGGTGCGCAGGGTGTCGGCGGGCAGGCCCCAGCGCCTCGCCGCGGCGGTGACCAGCCGGGCCCGGGCGGCGGCGGCCGCGGCGCGCACCGGGTCGTACAGCGAGCGCACCGAGTTGGAGGCGGCGGTGAGCTGGTTGAACAGCAGGTCCGGGCGGCCGTCGGAGAGCGGGACGTCGACGTCGCCGAGGCGGGCGTCCAGCTCGTCGGCGACCATCATCGCCACGGCGGTGGTCAGGCCCTGGCCGACCTCGGTCCGGGGCAGGTGCAGCACGGCGCGGCCGGCCGGGGTGACCTCCAGCACGAGGAGGTGGGCGGTCGGCAGGCCGGCCAGGATCAGCGCGTCGCCGAGGTCGACCACGTCCGGGATGCCGGGCAGGCCCAGGAGTTGGGGTGGGGCCTCGGCGGGCGCGGTGGCGGTCGGGGCTGCGGCGGTTGCTGCGGTGCTGGCGGTGCCGGCGGGTGCCGGGGCGGCGGCAGCCTCGGTCGCCTCGGCCGCTCGTACGGCGACGGTGAGGGTGGGGGCGGCGAGCAGGTAGCTGAGGAAACGCCGTCGGGCGACCGGGGGGCGGGAGGGGGAGGGGCCGGGTGCGGGCGGCAGGGGCGCGGGATCGGGGGCGGCCTCGGTCCCGGCCGCGGGTCCGGGGGGAGTGCTGGAGGTGGTGATGGCGGGCCCCTTCGAGCGGGCGACGGTCCCGGGCGGGCGTCACCCGGACGCCCCCGGCCCGGGCCGGCCGGGTCGCGAACGCGGTCGAGCATAGGAGGGCGCTACTGACGGGTCAACACGGTCGGTCCGGGCCGTTCGAGCACCTGAACGGCCGTCCGGCCGGGCCGGCGGGGGCGGGTCGTCCGCGTCCGGGTCGGACCGTACGGGTGTCCTGGGCGGATGCGCGAGCCGGGCTCCGGGGAGTGCGGGGGAGCGGGCGAGGGTGGCGACGGGTGGGGCGGGCGGGTGGGGTGCCCGGGCGAGTGGTGTTCGACGGGTTTTCGAGGGCGGCTGGTTGACGGGTCGTCGGGGTCGGGGCGGGGCCTCGGGGGCGGGCCGGCGTCGGGTCGTCGGGGTCGGGGGCGGAGCCTCGGGGGCGGGCCGGCGTCGGGTCGTCGGGGTTTGGTGACTTGTCGTCAATCCGCCGGATCGGCGTTGACCTGACCAGGGCGCTGAGGGTTGGCTCTGTTTCGGCCGAGGCGTCCGGGACGCACGGCCGTTCGTCCATTTCTGCCAGGGGAGGGCACATGAGTACAGGGGCACGCCGGAACGGGTGGGGGCCCGCGGTCCGCGCCGTCTGTGTGGGGGCGGTCGTGCTGCTGGGGGTGACGGCGGTACCGGCACAGGCCGCGCCGCAGGTACCGCCGGCGGCGGCCGCGAAGGGTGCGGCGGCGAAGGGCGGGACCGAACGGGTCAGCCTCGCACCCGGTGGCGGGCAGGCCAACGGCGGCTCGTACGCCAGCGCGCTCAGCGCCGAAGGCCGGTACGCGGTCTTCATCTCGGACGCGAGCGACCTGGTGCCGGGGGACACCAACGCGAGTGCGGACGTGTTCGTCCGCGACCTGTGGACCGGCCGTACCGAGCGGGTCAACGTGAGCACCGAAGGTGCCCAGGCCGTCGGCTACTCCTACGATGCCGTGATCAGCGGCAACGGCCGGTTCGTGGCGTTCACCTCGAGCGCCGGCAACCTGGTCGCGGGGGACGCCAACGGCTCCGAGGACGTCTTCGTCCACGACCGCCGGACCGGCCGCACCGAGCGGGTCTCCGCCGGTCCCGCCCAGGGCGGGGCGCAGGAGGCCCGGGACTCCTTCATGGCGTCGATCAGCTGGGACGGCCGCTACGTCGCCTTCGGCTCCAGCCGGTCGGACCTGGTGCCCGGGGACACCAACGGGGTCGCCGACGTCTTCGTCTCCGACCGCTGGACGGGCGGCCTCCGCCGGGTCAGCGTCGGCGAGGCCGGCGTCCAGGCCGACCGGGCGTCCACCCGGCCGGTGATCAGCGCCGACGGCCACACGGTCGGCTTCATCTCCAAGGCCACCAACCTGGTGCCGGCCACCGGGCCGGAGACCGGGGGCGGCGCGGAGGGGGTTGCCGCGGCCAAGGCCGACACGGCCGACGCCTCGGATGCCTCGGACGCCTTCGCGGGTACGGCGGACGCCCGGCACGCGGGTGGTGCCGAGCTGACCCGGCCCCGCTTCTACCCGTTCTTCCTGCACGACCTGCGCAGCGGCCGGACCACCGGCGGATCGCTCGCGACGGACGGCAGGCCGGTCGGTGTCACCAGCGCCTCGCTCAGCCCCGAGGGCCGGTTCGTGGTCTTCACCGTGTTCGCCGACGGCACGGTGCCGGGTGACACCAACCGGCTGCTGGACGTCTTCGTCCGCGACCTGTGGCTCGGCACGACCAAGCTGGTCAGCGGTGGTGCCGACGGCGCCCAGGCCAACGGTTCCTCCTACGACGGCGTGATCTCGGCGGGTGGCCGCTGGGTCCACTTCACCTCCGACGCGAGCAACCTGGTCGCCGGTGACACCAACCAGCTCGACGACGTCTACCGGCACGACCTGTGGACCGGCCGCACCGAGCGGCTCAGCGTCGCCCCGGACGGCACGCAGAACCCGAGCGGCGCGACCGGTCCGGTGATCGACGCGCTGGGCACCACGGTGCTGTTCCAGGCCGAGGACGGCACGCTGGTGCCCGGCGACACCAACGGGGTGACCGACGTGTTCGTGCGCAGGCTGCCGCTGTTCTGACCTCCTTCCTCCGGGAGCGGTCCCGCCCCCGGGCCGGCCGTGGTGCCGGCCGGCCCGGGCCCTCGACTACAGCCCGCCGAGCGGGACGGCCGGGTCGGCCAGCGCCGCCGGGTCCACCGTCCGTCCTGAGCGCACCAGTTCGCGGATCGCGTCGGTCACCTCCCAGACGTTCACGTTCATCCCGGCCACGACGCGGCCGGACGAGAGCCAGAAGGCGATGAACTCCCGGTCGGCCACGTCGCCCCGGAACACCACCCGGTCGTACCCCCCGGGCTCGACGTAGCCGGTGTACTCCATGCCGAGCTCGTACTGGTCGGTGAAGAAGTACGGCACCCGCTCGTACACCACGTCCTCACCGAGCATCGCGCGGGCGGCGGTCTGCGGCTGGTTCAGCGCGTTCGCCCAGTGCTCGACCCGGATGTGGCGCCGCAGCAGCGGGTGGAACGCGTTGGCGACGTCACCGGCCGCGAAGATGTCGGGATCCGAGGTCCGCAGCCGCTCGTCGGTGCGGACACCGTTGTCGATCACCAGCCCGGCGGCCTCGGCGAGCGCGGTGTTGGGCGTGATGCCGATGCCGACGATGACGACGTCGGCGGGCACCGTCGTACCGTCCGCCAACCGGACCCCGGTGACGCCGCCCTCGCCGGTGATCTCCTCGACCGAGACCCCGAAGCGCAGGTCCACCCCGTGGGCACGGTGCAGATCGGCGAAGACCTGCGCCACCTCACGGCCGAGGACCCGTAGCAGCGGCAGCTCGGCCGCCTCCAGGACGGTCACCTCGCAGCCGCCCTCGCGGGCGGCGGCCGCCGTCTCCAGTCCGATCCAGCCGGCCCCGATCACCACGACCCGGGCGCCGGACGCGATGTCCTGCCGGATCCGGTCGCTGTCCCCGACCCGGCGCAGGTAGCGGACCCCGTCGAGGTCCTCTCCCGGAACCGGGAGCCGGCGCGGCGACGAACCGGTGGTCAGCAGCAGCTTCTCGTACGCGATCTCCCCGTCGTCGGCGAGCGTGACGGTGTGCCGGGCCGGGTCGATCGCGGCGACCGCCGTGCCCGTGCGCAGCGTCACGTCGTGCTCGGCGTACCACTGCGGCGGGTGGACGTAGATCCGCTCCCGGGCCGTCTTCCCGATGAGGTACCCCTTGGAGAGCGGCGGCCGCTCGTACGGACGCTCGTGCTCCTCGCCGATCAGTACCAGCGGGCCGGCGTAGCCCGCCCCGCGCAGCGCCTCCGCCGCCTTGGCGCCGGCCAGGGACGCCCCGACGATCACGTACGGGCGGTCGTGCTCCGTGCCACCGGTCGCATTACCCGTGCTCATGGCCAACTCCTCGCTGTACGGACGGCTTGCGGACGGAAACCGTGCCCAGCCTGGTGGCGGGCGGTGGCGCTGTCGAGGCCGCGTGGGGCGTGCCGCGACAGGCTCGCCCGAACGGGTGAGCGCGGGGTGGGACCGGCGTTCAGCTCTCCACGGGTCGGCCCTCCGTGCTCCGGCCGGGCGTGTACCGGCCAGGCGTGTACCGCCCGGGTGCGTACCGGCCGCGCGCGTACCGGCCCTCGGCGCTCCGGCTCCCGCCCGTTCGGCCCGGCACGGCTCAGTCCTCCATCGCCGCGTGGACCAGCGCGGTGTCGACGAACTGCTCGAACCGCACGATCCGCCCGCCGCGCACGGTGAAGTGGTGGGCGACCCGGACGTTCAGCGGGCGGCCGGTGGCCCGGTTGATCGCGGTGTAGCGGGCGAGCACCACCACGTTCTCGCCGTCCACGACGTAGCGGTCGTCGTGGGCGGTCCAGCCGTCCCACTCGGCGGCCAGCCGCTCCATCACCCGTGAGGTCACCTCCTTGGGCGTGCGGTAGGTGCCGGCCAGCGGGAAGCCCGCCATCTCCGTCCACTCCACGTCATCGGCGAGGGTGGACCGCAACGCCGCCATGTCCCCGCGGGCCGAGGCCAGGTACTGGCGGCGCACCACGTCGGCGGGCGCGGAGGACTCGGCGAAGGACGCCGTCGACTTCGGGATCTCGATCATCGTGGCTCAACTCCAGGTCATCTCGCCCTTGGCGACCTTCGTGCCGAGGTCGACGGCCAGCTTCATGCCGAGCTCCGGGAACCGGTGCTCCAGGGCCTCCCGGGCCTGCTCCGCGGTGTCGGCCCGGCCGATCTCGGTCTCGAAGGCGCGCAGGTAGTCGCGGGTGTGGTCGAGGGCGGTCGTGTCGGTGGGCGCGCCCCCGGTGCGGTGGCCCGCCACCACGAACTGCGGCTCCAGCGCCGCCATCCCATCCAGCAGGTCGATCCAGGCGGCCCGCTGCTCGGGCGTCGGCGTGTCGGCCGTCCACACGTGCAGCCCCTCGAAGAGCAGCACCCCGCCGAGGACGGTGTGGTGGTGGTGCTGCCAGAGGTAGTGCCGGTCGGGGAGGTGGAAGTCGGCGCCGCGCAGCTCGAAGCGGTGACCCTCGAAGACGACCTGGTCGCCGTGCAGCACCTCGGGCAGCACCAGCCGGGTCGGCAGCTCCCCGCCGAGGTGCGCCCAGGCCTGCAACTTGCCCTCGTACGACTCGCGGATGTGGTCCACGGTGGCCGCGGTGGCCAGGAACCTGGCCTCGGGGAAGGCGTCCTGGACCTCCTCGGCGCCGAAGTAGAAGTCCGGGTCACCATGACTGACGAACACCGTGGTCAGCCGCTTGCCGGAGGCGCGCACGAGCTCGGCCAGCCGGCGCCCGTCGGAGCGGGTGAACCCCGCGTCGACCAGCATGGCGTCGTTCGGACCGGTCACCAGGACGGAGGTCTTGTTGAGCGAGCTGTCGGGGCTGTCGATGACCTGGAAGTCGAGGGAACTCATGGGAGTCCTTCCTTGCGGCGCCGGCGGGTGGTACGAGGGGTGGCCCGTTGTCCGTCCCGCCGGTGGCGTGCGGTTCGCTCGGACGTGCGGTTCGGGGCCCGGGGGCCGGACGGGCGTCGGGATCGGGGACGGGTCAGTGGTCGCCCCCGGCGGCGACCAGGCGGGCCTCCAGTTGGGCGACGGTCGCGTGACCGGTGGCGAGGACGGAGCACCGACCGGACCCGTCGTCGAGGAGCAGGGTCGGGAAGCTCTCCACCCCCAGCTCGCGGGAGCGGTGGAAGTCCGTCCGGGCCGCCGCCGTGGTGCCGGGCGCGGACAGGGCCGCGACCACCGCGTCCGCGTCCAGCCCGGCCTGCTCGGCCACCTTCCGGTAGGTGGCCGGGTCCGACAGGCTCAGGCCGTCCAGGTAGAACGCCTCCTGGAGCCGGGCCAGCAGTCCGGCGGCCGACCGCGCCGGGTCGGCCGGCGACCCGGCCGCCGCCAGCAGGGCGGCCGTCCCCCGGGCGGCGGCCTCGGAGTCCATGACGAAGGAGCCGTCGGCCGTCAGGCGCAGGTACCCCTCGCCGAACTCCGCGCCGGTCAGCTCGGTGATCGCGGCGTTGGCCCCCCGGACGTGCCCGAAGGCCCGGATCGGGACCCGCCGGTCGCCGGTGAACAGCCCCCCGGACACCACCTCCAAGGGGAGCTCGGGATGGCGGGTGGTGAAGTCGGCGAGCGTGCGGGCGAAGCCGTACGACCAGCCGCAGTAGGCGTCGTACACGTAGATCAGTCGCATGGCGCGGTGCCTCCGGTGAGCGGGACGGTGCTGCCCGCACGGCGCGGGCGATTCGACTGATTCAACAGTAACTGACTCGTCAGACATTCCCGCTGCCGCACACTTCTTCCGCCCAGCCTGGTGGGCGGGGGCGGCGGGGGCATCCCGCGCTGCGCCGGGCGGGGGAGCACGGGTGGTGGTGGGAGGGGTGGAGGGACAGGAGGGGCGGGAGGGGTGGCGCCGTGGTCAGGGCCGGGGGTGGCGGGGGCGTCCCGCGCTGTGCCCGTGGGGGATCGGGGGTGGTGGGCGCGGAGGGGTGGCGCCGTGCTCGGGAGGCGGCCGTGGTCCCGGCGGGTGCGACCGGTGGTGCGCGGACACGTCCGGGGAGTGGTGGATCCGCGGTGCGGCCGCCGACGGGGGCCGGTGGCGGTGATGCTCAGCGCAGGCGGGGGAGGGAGTCCGCGGCGGTGATGCTGAGCCGGCGCAGGTCGGCGATGAACCCGTCGCGGTCGGCGTGCGGGACGTGGTCGAGGAAGTAGTGCTGGACGTTCTCGGCGTGCACCCGCGCGGCCCGGACGCAGGTCCGCTCCCCGAGCTCGGTCAGCGCGACGAGCTGGACCCGGCGGTCCTCGGGGTGCTGGGTGCGGCGGACCAGGCCGGCCGCCTCCATGCGGTCGACCAGGCGGGTCACCCCGCCCGTCGTCAGTACGCGCTCGCGGCCGATCTCGCGCATCGGCAGGCCCGGCTCCCCGGCCCGGCCGAGGACCAGGAGCACCTCGAACACGGAGTGGCTGATGCCGCACTCCGCCTCGATGGCACGCCCCAGGATGTGCTCCAGCCGGCTCGCGGCCCCCAGCAGGTGGCCGAAGGCCAGGATCCGACGGTCACCGGCGGCCTCGGCGGCCGTGGAGATGGCGGGGGTGCCCGATGTCGTTCGGGGTGCGGTCCCGTCGTGCGCCGGGGTGTCGCGCGAGGTCCCGTCGTGCGTCGCCGGGTCGCCGGGCGCCGGATCGCCGGCCGTCGCGTCGTTCGCCACCGTGGCACCGCCCGTCTCTCGTCCTCGCCACCCGGGGCCGATCCCCGTCCGGCATCGTCCACGGCGTACGCCCGTCACGTCCCGCGCCGGAGCCGGTGTGGCGTCCGCGTGCCGTCGGCGCCGGGGCCGCGCACCGCCGCCGGGCGTCGCCGATCGACCTGGAGGTGATCATCCCACAGCCCCGTCCCGCACGGTCCGGTCACTCGTTCGAGTGGATGCTGGGAGGAGCGGGGAGAGACGGGAACAGCGGCCCGGGGAGCCACGTTCATCCCGGCATGACCAATGACGCCGTGCTTCACGACACCGCCGACCAGGGCGTCGACCGGGCCACCGACCCGACGTCGCGGCCGCTGCGCTACGCGGCCTTCTCCGGTGACCCCGCCGGGGGCAACCCGGCCGGCGTGGTGCTGGACGCCACCGGGCTGTTCGCAGGGCGGATGCTGGAGATCGCCGCCGGGATCGGGTACTCGGAGACGGCCTTCCTCATACCCGACCCGGCGGGCGACCCGTCCGGACGCGCCTACACCGTGCGGTACTTCAGCCCGCTGGCGGAGGTGCCGTTCTGCGGTCACGCCACGGTGGCCTCGGCCGTGGCGCTCGCCGAGCGGTACGGTGCCGGGCCGTTCGTGTTCGCCACGCGGGCGGGCGTGGTGCCGATCGAGGTGGACGAGGACGCGGGCGAGCTGCGCGCCACCCTGACCAGCGTCGAGCCGTACGTGGAGGAGGTGGGCGGGGCGGACGTCGCGGAGGCGCTGGCGCTGCTCGGCTGGTCCGCCGAGGAGCTCGACCCGGACCTCCCGCCCCGGATCGCGTACGCCGGTGCCCGCCACCTGGTGCTGGCCGCCGGGAGCCGCGCCCGGCTGGCCGAGCTGGCGTACGACTTCGACGGACTCGCCGCCTTCATGACGGCACGTGACCTGCTGACCGTCCAGCTGGTCTGGCGGGAGGACGCGGACACCTTCCACGTCCGCGACCCGTTCCCGGTGGGCGGCGTGCTGGAGGACCCGGCGACCGGCGCGGCGGCGGCCGCCCTCGGTGCCTACCTGCGGGAGCGGGGTGCGGTGACCGTGCCCGCCGTACTGACGCTGCACCAGGGAGCGGACATGGGCCGGCCGGGCCTGCTGACGGTCGGGTTGCGGGAGGGCGACGCCCGGGTGCGGGTGTCGGGAAGGGCGGTGGCCATCGAGGAGTGACCGGTCGGTCGGTCGGCTGAGGGCACGCGGGAAGCGGGAAGGAGGAGGGAAGCAGGAAACAAGCCCACGGGGCACGGACGGTGGCGCGTCACGGAACGCCGGCGGAGGTGCTCCGGGGTGCGGTGGTAGGCGTCGGCCACGGAAAATGGTTGGCGCTGAGAGGGCCGCCTGAGCGACCCTGCCCGGATGCAACGAGCGAACGGACGGACGGTCAGCGTCCACCTCACGTATCACGGTGACTATCTGGGCCCGATGGGCCCGTTCGAGGTGGACGAGGGCTGGTGGTCGGCCGTCGGTTCGGTGGTGGAGCGGGCGTCGGCGGAGGCCGGCGTGCCCGTCATGGTCGTCCGCCTGATGACGGTGGAGGGCGAGGGCGGGCAGGGCGGCCACGTCACCTACCACGCTGAGGCGCTGGAGCGGCCGACCGGACGCGGGGCGCGGCGGCCCGGCGACGAGGTGGCCGCGCTGCTCGGCCCGGCGGAGCGTCGGGCGGCCTGGGCGACAGCCGAGGGTCTGCGCGACGCCCTGGACTGGGCCGAGCGGGCACTGGCGGCCGTCGGCCGGCCGGTCGAGGGGCCGGTACGACAGGTCCGCACCTGGAACCTCTCCGGTCTGTTCCGGCTGGGTACCGGGCAGGGCGACGTCTGGCTGAAGGCGACCAACCCGGTCTTCAACGCGGACGAGGCCGGAGCCATCGCCCTGCTCGGCGAGGCCGACGCCGGCCTGGTGCCCGCCGTCCTGGCGGCCGACCCGCGGGGCGGGCGGGTGCTGCTCGACCACGTTCCCGGCGAGGACCTCTGGGGTCCGTCCGCCGAGGAGGTGGCCGCCGTGGTGCCGAGGCTGGTCGCCGCGCAGGCGGCCCTGGCCGCCGACGGGCGGGCCGCCGGGGCGGGGCTGCGCGACCGGAGGCCGAGGGTCCTGCTCGGGCAGGCGCGTGCGCTGCTGGAGAGCGAGGCGGTCGCCGAGCTGACGCCCGCCGAACTCGCCGACGCCCGCGCCCTGGTGGACCGGCTGCCGGAGCTGGTCGACGCGCTGGAGGCGTGCGGTCTGCCGGAGACCCTCGTCCACGGCGACCTGCACCCGGGCAACTGGCGTTCCGACGGTCACGGCACGGTGATCGTTGACTACGCCGATTCCCACCTCGGGCACCCGGTGCTGGACGGGCTGCGTCCGCGCAACTACGTCTCCGAGGAGGGCTGGGAGCACCTCAGCGGTCTCTGGGTCGAGGCGTGGTCGGCACACGTTCCCGGTTCGGACCCGGCCCGCGCCCTGGCGCTGGCCCAGCCGCTGTACCACCTCGCGTTCGCGGTGCGGTACCAGGAGTTCCTGGACAACATCGAGACCAGCGAGCGGCCCTACCACGAGGGCGACCCGGCCGGGGAGATCCGGGCCGCGATCGCCTGCGCCGCGGTGGTCTGAGCCCCGGCGACCGGAGTCACGGCTGCCCGGGCCGTGGCGGTCAGGGCCGGCGCTCCCCGGCCCGGGGGAGGGCCGGAGGGCGGGGCCCCGGTGGCGGGCGGTGTGGCGCGGGGTCAGTTTCCGGCCGGGCGGAGGGTGAGCGCCTCGACCGGGCAGAGGTCCACGGCCTCGGCCAGATCGGGCGTCAGCTCCTGGTGCGCCCCGCGCCGCCCGTCATCACCCGATCCATCGTCACTCGGGCCGCCGTCACCCGGCCCGTCGCCCCCGGGCGAGGCGTCGGCCCCCGGGTGAAGCGGGCGGGCCAGCCCGTCCGGCCCGAGGGTCAGGGAGCCGGGAGCGGTGATCGCGCACATGCCGGAGCCCATGCAGCGGTCGCGGTCCACCCGGAGCAGCACGCGGTCGCCGATCCGGTGCCCGGCCGCCGGAGAGGCCTCCCCGCCCACTCCGGCCACCGCGCCGACCTCGCTCACCGCACTCGCTCCGCCCACCGGGCCCGCCCCGCCCGACGCGGCCCCGGCGGCCCCGCCGTCGGCGGTCACCAGGCCACCTGGAGGGTGTTGGGGCTGCGGGTGAGCAGGCCACGGCGCCAGTCGATGTCCTCGACCGGGGTGGTCAGCTGCAGGGCGGGCAGCCGGCGGGCGAGGCGGTGCAGGGCGAGTTCGAGTTCCATCCGGGCCAGCCAGGCGCCCAGGCAGTGGTGCGGTCCGGCGCCGAAGGTGAGGCTGGTGGCGGGCAGGGGTGCGAAGAGATCGGTGATCAGGTCGCCGGGGAAGACCGCGGGATCGTGGTTGCCGGCGCCGGTGTCGGCGGCGACCACGCTCCCCGCCGGGATGAGCACCCCGCCGATCTCCACGTCGGCCACGGCCCGGCGCAGCAGTCCGGGGAGGGCGTCGGCGTCGCCGAGCGGCACGGCGCGCAGCAGCTGCTCGGTGGCGGCGGCGGCGCTCTGCTCGTCGGAGGCCAGCTGCTGCCAGGCCTCGCGGCCGTCGCCGAGCAGGTAGACGACGGCGTTGCCGAGGGTGGTCATGGTGGTCTCGTGGCCGGCGACGACCAGGCCGACGACCATGGAGACCAGCTGGGGTTCGGTGATGTCGTCGCTGTCGGCGGCGGCCTGGAGGAGGCCGCTCACCAGGTCGTCGCCGGGGTCGGCGCGCCGTTCGGCGATCAGCTCGACGGCGAACCGGGCGAACTCCTGCATGGCGCCGCGGACCGCCTCGGCGGAGTGGGCGGTGGTGGAGAGCGCGTGGTCGCTCCAGTGGGCGAGGCGCTTGGAGTCCAGGTTGTCCAGGCCCATCAGCCGGCTGATCACGGCGACCGGCAGCGGCCGGGTGTAGGCGGCGACGATGTCGGCGGGGGAGCCCTGGTCGATGAGCTCGTCCAGCAGCCCCTCGACCACCGAGGCGACCCAGGGGCGCCAGCGGGCGATCGCGCGCGGGGTGAAGGCGCGTTGCACCGTTCGGCGCAGGCGCTGGTGCTCGACGCCGTCGAGGTTCAGCAGGCTCTGCGGGTCGTCCAGGATGTTGGGCACGAGCGAGACCGGCGGCGCGTCCGGGGCGTAGAGTGCGGTGCGGCCCAGCCGGGGATCGGTCAGCACCTGTCGTACGTCGGTGTGCCGGGTGACCAGCCACACCGGGGTGCCGGTGGGGAGCGCGGCCAGGCGGGGCGGAGCGGACGGCAGGTGGCGCAGGCAGTGCAGCGGGATCAGGGGCTCGACGGACATCCGTACTCCAGACTCCTGGCGATGGGCTGCGGGGGCGGCCCGGGCGGGGGGTGATCCGGGGAAGCTCGTGATGCGGGGGGCTGCGCACGGCCCCTCATGAGGGCGGGCGGGCAGGGCTCGGTACGACCGTATGTGTGCGACTGCCGTGCAGTCAGCGGCACTTCCAGCCATCGGAAGGCGGTTTACGGCACGATGCCGGGCACCCGGTGCCGCCCGTGGACCGGGGTGCCACGGCCGTTGGGGGCGGCCCGTCGGAGGTGGCCCGTCGGTGGTGGCCCGGCGGCGCGCGGTGACCATGATCACTTACGTGGTTCCCCGGGCGGTCGCCACCGTGGGCGCTACGCTTCGTGGGCAAGCAGTATCCGCAGGTGGCGCGGCCACGGCGGCCGTACGCGGCCACGGTCGGACGGACGGGGCGACGGGCATCCGCAGGGCGGCCCGCGCCCACCCCGTTCCCGTCCGTGCGGGGTCCGTACCCGCTCGCGCGTGCCACGGACGCGGCAGGACCAGCCGGCGCAGTGCGGCGCCGGCCGACGGAGGTGGAATCGGATGGCCCAGCAGGTCAAGGCAGTCATCGCGCGTGCCAAGGGCGCGCCCGTGGAGGTGGCGACGATCGTCGTGCCGGACCCGGGACCGGGCGAGGCGGTGGTGCGGATCCAGGCCTGCGGCGTCTGCCACACCGACCTGCACTACCGCGAGGGCGGCATCAACGACGAGTTCCCCTTCCTGCTCGGCCACGAGGCCGCCGGCATCGTGGAGTCGGTGGGCGAGGGCGTCGACGAGGTGGCACCGGGTGACTTCGTGATCCTCAACTGGCGTGCGGTGTGCGGGCAGTGCCGTTCCTGCCGGCGCGGGCGGCCGCAGTACTGCTTCAACACCCACAACGCGAAGCAGCGGATGACCCTGCTGGACGGCACCGAGCTGTCGCCGGCCCTGGGCATCGGCGCGTTCGCGGAGAAGACCCTGGTCGCGGCCGGGCAGTGCACCAAGGTCGACGCGACCGCGGAGCCGGCCGTGGCGGGGCTGCTCGGCTGCGGGGTGATGGCGGGCCTCGGTGCCGCGATCAACACCGGCGGCGTGGGCCGAGGCGACTCGGTCGCGGTGATCGGCTGCGGCGGGGTCGGTGGCGCGGCGGTGCTGGGTTCGCGGCTGGCCGGTGCGGCGCGGATCATCGCCGTGGACATCGACGACCGCAAGCTGGAGACCGCCCGCACCCTGGGCGCGACGCACACGGTCAACTCCCGCACCACCGACCCGGTCGAGGCGATCCGGGAGCTGACCGGCGGCAACGGCGCGGACGTGGTGGTCGAGGCGGTCGGCCGTCCGGAGACCTACCAGCAGGCGTTCTACGCCCGTGACCTGGCCGGCACGGTGGTGCTGGTCGGCGTGCCGACGCCGGAGATGACGCTGGAGCTGCCGCTGCTGGACGTCTTCGGGCGCGGCGGTGCGCTGAAGTCCTCGTGGTACGGCGACTGCCTGCCGTCGCGGGACTTCCCGATGCTGATCGACCTGTACCTCCAGGGCCGGCTGGACCTGCGCGCGTTCGTCTCCGAGACCATCGAACTCGGCGGCGTGGAGCAGGCGTTCGAGCGCATGCACCAGGGCGACGTGCTCCGTTCGGTGGTGGTCCTGTGAGCACCCCCGCTCCCGTTCCCGCCCCCGACGCCCGGATCGACCGGCTGGTCACCGCCGGCACCTTCGAACTCGACGGCGGCAGCTGGGAGGTGGAGAACAACGTCTGGATCGTCGGGGACGACGCCGAGGCCGTGGTGATCGACGCCGCGCACGACGCCGACGCGATCGAGGCCGCCCTGGGCGGTCGCCGGCTGCTGGCGATCGTCTGCACGCACGCCCACAACGACCACGTGGACGCGGCCCCCGCGCTCGCCGCGCGCACGGGCGCGCCGATCCTGCTGCACCCCGACGACCTGCCGCTGTGGAAGCTCACCCACCCCGGGCGGCTGCCGGACGGCGAGCTCGCCGACGGGCAGCGGATCGAGGTGGCGGGCGTGACCCTGACCGTGCTGCACACCCCGGGCCACGCCCCCGGCGCGGTCTGCCTCCACGCGCCCGAGCTGGGCACGGTGTTCACCGGTGACACGCTGTTCCAGGGCGGTCCGGGCGCCACCGGGCGGTCGTTCTCGCACTTCCCGACGATCATCGACTCGATCCGCGACCGGCTGCTCGCGCTGCCGCCGGAGACGGTGGTGCGCACCGGCCACGGCGACCCGACCACGATCGGCGCCGAGGCTCCCGCGCTGCCGGAGTGGATCGCCCGCGGCCACTGAGGGGCGGGGCCCGGCCACCGCGGCCGGGCCGCCCCGAGGGGGTGCGCGATGAGGTGCGTGCGATGAGGTGCGTGCACGCCCGGCCCGGTGGCGGCGGGCCGGGCGTGCCGTCGTACGATCGTGGACATGGCCCATGACCCTCGTGAACTCGACGAAGCATTCCTCGCCTTCTGGCGCGAGCGGCACATCTCCACCCTGACCACGCACCGGCCGGACGGTTCGCCGCACGTGGTGCCGGTCGGGGTCACCTTCGATCCGGAGAAGGGGATCGCCCGGGTGATCACCAGCCGGACCAGCCGCAAGGCGCGCAACGTCCAGGAGGCCGGTCCGGAGGGCATGCGGGTGGCGGTCTGCCAGGTGGACCGGGCGCGCTGGTCGACCATGGAGGGCGTGGCCGTGGTCCGCGACGAGCCGGAGGCCGTGGCCGAGGCGGTGCGGCGCTACGCGGAGCGCTACCGCGAGCCGCGGGTGAACCCGGACCGGGTGGTCATCGAGATCACCGTCTCCCAGGTGCTGGGAAGGGCCTGATCCGGAGGGGCACCTGGCGGTCCATCGGGGCGTCGGTTCGGCGGCGCCCGGCGTTTATCGGGCGTTGATCGTCGCCGCTTAGCGTCGGGGCATGAACGGTAGACCGATCGAATCGGCGTACGCGCCGCACCCGCACCCCGGCCACGAGGGCCGGATGACCGAGCAGGACACCCGCGCCTTCCGGACGCTGCTGGCCCGGCTGGAGGAATCGCTCGCGGCGGACCGCCGTGCCGCCGCCCGCACACCGGTGACCGCGCGCTCCGATGGCTGAGCCGCCCCGGGGCGCGGCCGCCGCCCCGGCCGGCTTCCCCGCCGGCGCCCGGGCCGTCACCTCCGCGGCCGCCCGGTCCGGCGTCCCGGTGGTCGTCCCCACCGGCGGTCGGTCCGGCGTCCCGGTGGTCGTCCCGCTCTGGCGGCGTGGCGCGGGTGGGGTACCGGCGGAGCCCGGGGTGCGGATGGCGCACCCCGGGTCCCTGACCAGCCATCAGCCGGTTCAGTTGATGGGTCAGTTCACCGCGACGGCCGACCAGGCGGCGGCCACCGCCGCGTACTCGGCGCTGCCGGCCCCGTAGAGGTCGGTGGCGGCCTTGAGGGTGGCGGTGCGGGCGCCGGCGTAGTTGGTGCTGGACGTCATGTAGACGGTCAGCGCGCGGTACCAGACCTTGCCGAGCTTGTCCCGCCCGATACCGGTGACCGTGGAGCCGTTGCAGGTCGGGCTGTCGTACTGGACGCCGTCGATCACCCTGGCGCCGCTGCCCTCGGCGAGCAGGTAGGCGAAGTGGTTGGCGACGCCCGAGGAGTAGTGCACGTCGAGGTTGCCGACGCCGGAGCTCCAGCAGTCCGCCGACTTGGTGTCCCTGGACGGCTTGTCCATGAACCGCAGCGCCGCCTTGCCGAAGCCCGGCTTCACGATCTCCTCGCCGATCAGGTAGTCCCCGGGGTCGCCGGCGTTGGCGGCGTAGAACTCCACCAGCGTCCCGAAGATGTCGGAGGTCGCCTCGTTGAGGCCGCCGGACTCGCCGGAGTAGACCAGCTTGGCGCTGCGCGAGGTGACGCCGTGGGACATCTCGTGCCCGGCGACGTCCAGCGACACCAGCGGGCCGAAGGTGGTGCCGTCCCCGTCGCCGTACGTCATGCAGAAGCAGCTGTCCTGCCAGAAGGCGTTGTTGTAGTTGCTGCCGTAGTGCACCCGGTTGTACGAGCCCTTGCCGTCGCCGGCGATGCCGCTGCGGCCGTGCACGTTCTTGTAGTAGTCCCAGGTGGTGTTGGTGCCGTACTGGGCGTCGACGGCGGCGGTGGCCCGGTCGGCGGTGGTGCCGGAGCCCCAGTGGTTGTCGGCGTCGGCGAACAGGACGGCGGGTGCCCGGCTGAAGCAGATGCTGCCGAAGCACAGGTCGGTCTTGTTCTGGGCGTCTCCGGTGTAGGTGTTGCCCCGGTTCGGGTCCTTCAGCTGGTAGGTGCCGCCCGAGACGGTGGTCTCCAGCGGGACGGTGCCGCCGTAGAGCGAGGAGCCGTCGCCGGTGGCGGTCTCCAGGGCGTCCCAGGCGGTGAGGACGGCGCCGGTGGTCGCGTCGGACAGCACGGTCCGGGCGACCGGGTTGCCCAGGTAGTCCTGGCCGGTGGCGGTGGTGCGCCAGGCCAGTCGGGCCGGTCCGTGCAGCGCGTCGACCACCAGCTCGGCCTCCGCGGTGGTCTGCCGCGCGGAGCCCCCGAGCGCCTGGACGGCCTGCGAACGGGCGGCGGACGCCGGGACGGCGGGAGCGGTGCCGGGGACGGAGAGGTCGGCGGTGCTCGCCCGGTCGGCGCCCCGGTAGGAGCCGTCGGGGCCGAGGTGGACGATCAGGTCGCCGCCCAGGACGGGCAGCCCGGCGAAGGTCCGGTCGTAGCGGACGTGCCGGGCGCCGTCGGCGTCCAGGACCACGTCGCGGACGGTACGGCCCTGGCCGGGTGTGACGCCGAGCCGGGCGGAGTGGGCGGCGAGGGCGGCGTCCGCCCTGGTCACGGCCTCGGCGCGGGCGGCCTGGGCGGCCTGGGTGGCCGCCGGAGCGGCGACGGTGGTGGGTTCGGGTGCGGCGACGGCCGTTCCCGGGAGGGCGGCGGCGGTGAAGGTGCCGGTCGCTACGGCGAGGGCGACGGCGGCCGCGGTGGTGCGCAGACGGAACGACATGGTGCTCCTCGGTGCTCGGCGAAGGCCGCGGCGACGGACGCACGACTGGATGTGCTCCGACGAGGGGGCGGCGGCTGGACGCGGCGAACTACCGGCAGCGGCGAGGGAGTTGCGGGCGCGCGGCGCAGGCGCGCGAGTGGGGGTGCGGCGATGGCGCTGTGCTGAGGGCTGCCGGGAGCAGTGTTTTACATGCTCAGGACAGGCCGTGTCCAGAGTGCGGACGTCCGGACGTGGGACGCGCCGCCCGGTCAGGGACCGGGCGGCGCGCGGGAGTTGTCGTCAGTGGTGCCGGCACTGCTCAGCAGCCGCAGTCGCAGCCGCAGTCACAGTCCCCGCAGCAGTCGCACCCGTCGCAGCAGCCGTCGCAGTTACCGCAGTTGCAGTTGCCGCAGTCACAGTCGCAGTTGCGCTGGCACCAGCCCTCCTTGCGCTCCCGGCTGAACGGGTCGTCGTGCTCGCAGCAGAGCAGCTGGCAGGTGCAGGCCATCAGGGCCCAGGCCGCGCAGCCGGCGAGCAGGTTGCGCGGGGACGGCGGCTTGCTGCCGGGCGGCGTGAAACCGGGACCCTGCGGCACCCACGGCGGGACGGGAGCCCCCGGCCCGGCCGGCGGCGCACCGGGATCCTGGCGCGGCGGCGCCTCGTACGGGTTGGAGCCGGTGGCCCCGCCGTCGACGGGCGTCGCGCCGGCACCGAACACCCCGAGCGCCGGATCGGCGCCGTTCGCGCCGAGGGCCTCGTGGGCCCCGGCCGCCGCGCTTCCGGCGCGACAGCTCGCCGGGTGGTCGGCCGGGCCGAAGACCCGGTCCACGGCGCGGTCGGTCTCGTGCGCGAGCAGGAGGTGCACCAGCGCGCGGTCGGTCAGTTCGACCTCGCGCAGGGTGAGCCGGATCCCGTGGACGGCGTCCCGGCACAGGCGCTCGGCCTCGGCGCGGTCGGTGCCGGTGGCGGTCAGCGGGTTCCAGGCGCCGCTCGCCGCGTCGGCCGCCTGGTCCTCGGCGGCGTCCAGCAGGTGGGCGAGCCGGCCGAACAGCCGGCCGGCCTCGGCCAGCGCCTCGGCGTTGCCCGGCCGTCCGGCCAGCACCGCGGTGTGCGCGAAGGCGGCGGCGGTGGCCGTCTCGGTCGGCTCGGTCACCAGCAGGACCGAGTCCCCCGGCGCCAGGGTCCGCTCCAACTCGCCCTGACGGGAAGCGGCTTCGAGCAGTACGGCGGTGTCGAAGCCGACCGCGGAGGCGCTGCCGGTGCTCTTCCGGTCCCACCGCCGGGTCACCCGGCGGGCGCCGGCGGCCACCGGGCGGCGGGCGAACACCCCGTCCCCGTCCTCGACGTGGTCGCGGATCTTCACGGAGGCGAGCGCCAGCGAGACGGCGGCGGCCAGCCGGGCCCCCTCGCCCTTGGCGACCGAGGCGGTCCGCATCCCGCGCAGCGGACAGGGGCCGGCGGTGCGCCGCCAGGAGCCGTCCTCCTTCGGGCTCTGGGCCTCGACCAGGACGGAGATGATCAGGCCGTCGTAGTTGGTGGCGGTCCGGGCGAGCTGTCCGTGATCGTCGCGCAGCGCGAGACAGAGCCCGCACAGATGCGCCAGCCATGACGTCTGCAGACGCTCCGAGAGCCGGTGCTTACAGGGTCTGATGATGCCGAACATGGTCCCCCTCGCTGCGCTGCGGGCCGCACAGGCCCGCTGATCAGCGGACATCATACGATCAGCCGCCTGCTGCCGTACCGGCCCTGACCAGGCTGTGAAGAACCCCGGACACTCGTGCGGCACGACAGGTCGCCACGGCCGGGGCGAGGGCCGGAGCCCTTGCGTCGTCGCGAGGGAACGCGAGGGAAAACACCTTCGGGCCTTTCCCATATCCGGGATAGCATCGCGAATATGGGAACAGATATGGCCGTCGACGACCGTCTGGCCGGGCGGCTCGCCGAACTGCGGCTCGAACGGGGCTGGACGCTGGAGGAACTGGCACGGCGGGCCGACGTCAGCCGCTCCACGCTCTCCCGGGTGGAGCGGGCCGAGGTCAGCCCCACCGCCGCCCTGCTCGGCCGGCTCTGCGCGGTGTACGGGCGGACGATGTCGCGGCTGCTGTCCGAGGTGGAGTCCGCGCCCGCCCGGCTGGTGCGGGCCGGTGAGCAGCAGGTCTGGTGCGACGAGACCACCGGCTTCGTCCGGCGCTCGGTCTCGCCGCCGCACGGGGCCCTGCGCGCCGAGGTCATCGAGGGCCGGCTGCCACCGGGCGCGGACATCGCGTACGACAAGCCGTCGGTGCCCGGCCTTGAGCACCATCTCTGGCTACTGGAGGGTGAGTTGGAACTGACCATCGACGGCGAGCCGCATCTGCTGGCGGCCGGCGACTGCCTGCGCTTCGTCGCCACCACCAGCCGATTCCGCTGCCCGGGGCCGCAGGACGCCCGGTACGCGCTGGTGGTGGTGCTGCCGTGAGCGGCGACTGTTCGATATCCGGCTGTTGTCGCGTGCTCCTGGACCGCGGCTCCCTGGACCGCGACCTGCTGGACCGCGACCTGCTGGACCGCGGCTCCCTGGACCGCGACCTGCTGGACCGCGGCTCCCTGGACCGCACCCCCCGGGGAGCGCGCCGTGGCTGAGCGCTTCGACGCGGCCGGGCGGCGGGTGCTGCTGGTGTGCGTGGCGGGCGGCTTCACCACGCTGCTCGACCAGTCCGTGCTGAACACCTCCATCCCCGCCCTGCGCGAGAGCCTGCACGCCCAGCCCGCCCACCTGCAGTGGATCGTCGCCGGGTTCTCGCTGGCCTTCGGCCTGGCGCTGGTGCCCGGCGGACGGCTGGGCGACGTCAGGGGCCGCAAGTGGTTCTTCGTCGCCGGGCTCGCCCTGTTCACCGCCGTCAGCCTGGTCTCCGCGACCGCGACCGAGCCATGGGTGCTGGTCGCCTCCCGGCTGCTCCAGGGCGCCGGCGCCGGACTCGTCAACTCACAGATGATCGGCACCCTGCAGGACGTCTTCACCGGCCAACTCCGCTCCCGGGCCCTCGGGTTGTACATGGTGGTCGGCGGTCTGGCGGCGACCCTCGGCCCGCCGGTCGGCGGCGCGATGCTGGCCGCGTTCGGCCCCGAGCACGGCTGGCGGGTGACCTTCCTGCTCAATGTGCCGTTCGGCCTGGTCACCGTGCTGCTGGCGGCCCGCTGGCTGCCGCGTCCGCGCTCCAGCGCCGGCCACGCCGACCTCGACCTGGTCGGCCTGCTGCTGGTCGGCGCGCTGACCATCGCCCTGATGCTGCCGTTCGTGCAGCCGCCCGGCTGGACCGGCTGGCTGGGCTTCGCGGCCGGCGCCTGCGCGTTGCTCGCCCTGCTCGCCTGGTGGCAGCGCCGCTACGCCCGGGCCGGCGGACACCCCCTGCTGCACCCGGCGCTGGTCCGCTCCGCGCCGTACGCGCTGGGGACGGCCGTGCAGATGGCGCAGTTCGGCTCCTCGATCGCCGCCGGGCTGATCCTGGCGATGTTCCTCCAGGACGGCCTCGGAATGTCGGCGCTCGGCGCCTCGCTGGTGGCGCTGCCCTCGGCGGTGGCCTTCGGGTTCGCCTCGGCGATGGCCTGGCGGGTGGTGCAGCGCTTCGGCCGCGCGACCGTCACGCTCGGGATGGCCGTATCCGCCGCCTCACTGCTGGCCGGCGGGCTGATCGCCCGGTGGGCGCCCGTGGCCGCGCTGCCGTTGCTGCTCGCCGGGGTCCAGCTGATCGGCGGGGTGGCCACCGGGCTGATGGGGGCCACCAACCAGGCGTACGTGCTGCGCCACGCGCCGGCCGAGGCGGCCGGGGTGAGCGGGGCGATCCTGCAGATGGCGCAGCGGATCGCGGCGGCGGTCTGCGTCTCCGCGCTGTCCGGCCTCTACCTGCGCGGGACGGCCGGCGGGGGTGACCACCGGACGGCGTTCCTGTGGTCGAGCGCGGTCTGCGCGGGCGTCGCGGCGCTGGCGGTGCTGGCCTCGGTGCTGGCGACGCGCGCCGCGGAGGCGGCGGAGGCCGCCGAGTCCGCGGCGGACGGGCCGGACGAGGCGGATGACGCGGACGACGCGGACGGGCCGGACGAGGCGGATGACGCGGATGACGCGGCTGATGCGGACGGCGCCGATGAACCGGACGACGCGCCCGGGGCGGGGGGTTCGGCGCCGGTGGGCGCCGAGCGCTGACGGACCGGAGGGCACGCCACCCGGTGCACCGGGAGCGGCCGGCGGAGTCCGTCGCGGCGGTCGCGCCGTTCCCGGACCCCGCCGGCCGGGCCGGGTGAACCCGTCCCGGCCCGTGCGCCGTGCCCGGCCGGGTACGTGCGTCGGACGCCGTGCCCGGCCGAGCGCCTATGTCAGACGCCGTGCTCGGCCGGGAGCCGGCCGGAGCGGATCGCCGCCACCAGTTCGGCGTGGTCCGCCTCGGTGCGGTCCGCGTAGGCCACCGCGAAGGCGGCGATCGCCTCGTCCAGCGCCTCGTTCTTGCCGCAGTAGCCGCTGACCAGCCCCGGGTCGGCGGTGTGCGCGTGCGCCCGGGCCAGCAGCGCGCCGGTGACCCGGGCGTAGTCGTCCAGCTGTCCGGGCAGCAGCGCCGCCGGGTCCACGCTGCCCTTGCGGTTGCGGAACTGCCGCACCTGGTAGGGGAGTCCGTCGACCGTGGTCCAGCCGAGCAGCGGGTCGCTGACCACCTGCATGCGCTTCTGGCCGAGCACCACCCGGCGGCCCTCGTGCGCGTCCGCCTCGGTCACCGGGTGACCGGCGCCGGCCAGGTGGGGCAGCAGCACGGAGGCGCGGGCCTCCTTCACCTGCAGCACCAGCGGCTGCTCGCGGTGGTCGGTCAGCAGCACCACGTACGAGCGGGTTCCGACGCTGCCGGTGCCGACGACCCGGAACGCCACGTCCTGCACCCGGTAGCGGGAGAGCAGCGGGTGCAGCTCGGCCGGCACGGTCCGGACGTACGGGGCGAGGGCGTGGGCCACCGAGGCGGCCGTCAGGTCCGACACCTCGCTGAGCACGGGCGGCGTCGCGGTGAAGCGCCAACCGCCGTCCTCGGTGCGGACGGTGGACTTCGCGGCGAACTTGGCGCTGGTGTTGCCGAGCGCCTTGGCGCCGACCTTCAGCATCAGCTCGGCCAGGTCGTGCGCCTGCGCGAAGGAGACCAGCTGGTCGTCGGCCACCGCGTTCCAGGCGTCCGAGGAGGGCAGCTTGGCCAGCGCGCGCATGGTCCGCCGGTACGAGCCGGCCGAGTCGAACGCGGCCTGCCGGGCGGTCGCCTCGTCGGCGCCGATCTCGCGGCCGGCCAGGACCAGGCTGGCGGCCAGCCGCTTGAGGTCCCACTCCCACGGGCCGGGCACGGTCTCGTCGAAGTCGTTTATGTCCATGACGAGTTGGCCGCGGGCGTCGCCGTAGAGGCCGAAATTGGCGGCGTGCGCGTCACCGCACAGCTGGGCGAGGATCCCGGTGTCGGGCGTACCCGCCAGATCGGCCGCCATCAGGCCGGCCGAACCCCGGAGGAAGGCGAACGGCGTCGCGGACATCCGGCCCAGCCGGATCGGCACCAGGTCGGAGAGCCGCCCCGCGTTGGAGGACTCGATCGCCTCGACGGCGGTCGGCCGGTCCGAGGCGGGTGTGAAGTCCGCGTGGCGCTCCCGGGCCGTGCGCTCCCGCAGCGCCTTCCCGCGTTCCCGCGCCCCCGCGTCCTGGCGCGGTGCGAAACCCTCCACCGCGAACCGCCGCCCCGGTCGCCGACCGGTTCCCGCCCCGTCCACCGCATCGGTCAGCTGCGTCACTGCGCCCCGTTTCCCAGTCGTTCCCTGCCGCGCCCCTCCGGTACGGATGGCCACGAACCCGCAGGCTATCGGCCCGCAGGCTACCGGCCCCGTACGACGGCCCGTACGGGGAGGGGGACGCGTGGACGCCGACCGCGGTTGCGGCGGACGGCGGTGGGCCCCCGAGGACCGGACCCGTCCGGCCGTCGCCCGGGGAGGCGGCGGCCGGACGGGATGTCAGCCTCGGTCAGAGCGGCATCAGTTCGGGCCGCTTGGCCTCGACGTGGTCGCCGGAGGACTCGCCGCGCAGCCGGCGGCCGACCCACGGGATCAGGTAGTCGCGGGCCCACTGGAGGTTCTCGCGGCGCTGGTCGGCGCTGGTCGGCTCGGGCTGGTTCGGCCAGGGGGCGTCCGGGTCCTGCTCGGTGTGCAGGCCCAGCGAGCGGGCGGCCAGCAGGGCGACCCGCTGGTGGCCCTCGGGGGAGAGGTGCAGGCGGTCCTCGCTCCACGCCCGGCGGTCCTGGACGGCGCGCAGCGACCACAGGTCGGCCACCGCGCAGCCGTGGCGGTCGGCGACCGCCCGCATGTGGCCGTTGTAGGTGGCGATCTTGCCGCGCAGGTGACGCAGCAGCGGGACGTCCCGGGTGTCGAAGCCCGTGCAGATCAGCACGTTCCCCGCGTACTCGGTGAGCTGGACGACGGCGGCCTCGAAGCGCTCGGCGACCTCGTCGGGGTCGCTGCCCGGGCGCAGGATGTCGTTGCCGCCGGCGCAGAAGGTGACCAGGTCGGGGCGGAGCCGGCGGACCTGCGGCACCTGCTCGGCCGCGATCTGGTCGAGGAGCCGGCCGCGGACGGCCAGGTTGGCGTACCGGAACCCGCCGGGCGGACGACCCGCGGCGAGCAGGCCCGCCAGACGGTCGGCCCATCCCGCGAAGGCGCCGTCGGCGCCGGGGTCGTTCAGGCCCTCGGTGAAGCTGTCGCCGAGGGCGACGTAGGAACTGAGGTCAAGGGTCTCCTGGATGTTCGACATGGAAGTAGATATTTCACTGCCTCAAGTGACCTACGCCACCGTAGGTGGCCCCGGGGCGTACGTGAGATCGGCCACGTGACGGTCCGGGGCCGGGCGGGGACCGTTCGCGGCCGGTCCGGGGTTGGTTCCGGGGTTGGTCCGCGCTCGGTCCCGGGCTGGTCCGGGGTTGGTTCCGGGGCTGGTTTTGAGGCGTTCCGGGGGCGGCTCCGGTGTCGCCCGGGGGTCGGTCCCGATGCCGGCGGGGGTCCGGTTCGCGGCGGTGGCCCGGGGGTGTTCGCGGGAGCCGCGGTCCGTTCTATTGACGTGCTGTCTAATAATCCCTACGTTCGGGTAACGGGCCCCCACCTCGCCACCCTCCGGAAGAGGAGCCGCACATGACCACGGCCGCCGACCACCCCACCGGTACCGGCACCGCCGCCGGCACCGGAACCGCGGACCGCAGCGCCGTACCCGACCGCGAGCGCACCGCCCGCCGGCTGCTCGCCTCCTCCGCCAAGCTGTCCTTCGATCCGCTCAAGGAGATCGACTGGACCGCCGAACCGCTCCCCGGCCGCTACTACTGCGCGCCCGAACGCCTCTCGCTCTACGGCACCCCGCTCTGGGAGAGGCTCACCGAGGAGCAGCGGATCGAGCTGAGCAAGCACGAGGTGGCGAGCGTCGCCAGCGTCGGCATCTGGTTCGAGGAGATCCTGATGCAGATGCTGCTGCGGCACGCCTTCGACCGTGACCCCACCAGCGCCCACGTGCAGTACGCGCTGACCGAGATCGCGGACGAGTGCCGCCACTCGGTGATGTTCGCCAAGATGATCGCCTGGATGGGCGTGCCCGCGTACGGGCCCGGCCGCCGGGCCCACGAGCTCGGCCGGATCTTCAAGGCCACCTCCAGCCACAGCCAGACCTTCGGCGGCACCATGTACGTCGAGGAGATCCTGGACGCCTTCCAGCGCGAGATGATGGCCGACGAGTCGCTCCAGCCGATGACCCGTCAGGTCTCCCGGATCCACGTCATCGAGGAGTCGCGGCACATCAGCTACGCCCGCGAGGAACTGCTCCGCAAGCGGCTCGGCCCGGTCCGCCGGCGCGTGGAGCAACTGGCCATCGGCCTGATCATCCACCTCTCCACCGGCAGCCTGATCAACCCGCGCCTGTACGCCGCCGTCGGCATCGACCCGCGCGAGGGCCGCCGCGCCGCGCTGGCCAACCCGCACTGGCGGACCACCCGGCGGGAGATGGCCGCCAAGGTGATCGAGGTGCTCGACCGGGCCGGCCTGGTCGGCCGCACCAACCGCTGGCTGCTGCGGGCGGCGGGGGTCGTCTGAGAGTCGTGGGAGTCGGGAGCCGCACGGTGTGCCGGGTCTCCGTGGGGTGCATCGGGTTCCCGTGGTGCCGTCGGCTTCCCGTGCGGTGCGCCGGTTTTCCGTGGGGTGCGCCGGGCGCCGCGCCGCTGCGCCCGCCCGTGCGCCCGCCGTACAACCCGGACGGGTGTACGAACCTCCGTCGTCGGGCAGCCGCTCCCTGACCGGACCCGGGTCCCCGGGCATCCGGACCCGTGACGGCGGAGGCTGCCGCATGCCGTACCGACCCCCGGAGCGCACCGCCAGGGCGCGGCGCTACCTGATGTGCCGACCGACCCACTTCACCGTCGACTACGCGATCAACCCGTGGATGGACCCGGCGAGTCCGACCGACACCGGGCTCGCCGTCCGCCAGTGGGAGCGGCTCCACGCGCTGTACCGGCGGCTCGGCCACACCGTGGAGCTGATCGATCCGGTACCCGGTCTGCCCGACATGGTGTTCGCCGCCAACGGGGCCACCGTGCTGGACGGCCGGGCCCTGGTCGCCACCTTCCGACACCCCGAACGGGCCGGCGAGTCGGCCGCCTACCAGGACTGGTTCCGCGCCCGCGGCTACCGCGAGGTCCGGCGGGCCGGCCACGTCAACGAGGGCGAGGGCGACCACCTGGTGGCCGGCCGGCGGGTGCTGGCCGGCACGGGCTTCCGCACCGAACGGGCCGCGCACGCCGAGGCCGGCGCGCTGTTCGGGGTGCAGGTGCTCAGCCTGACCCTGGTCGACCCGCGTTTCTACCACCTGGACACCGCGCTCGCCGTCCTCGACGAGGAGCACATCATGTACTACCCGGAGGCCTTCGCCCCCGAGAGCCGGGCCGCGCTGCGTGCCGCGTACCCCGACGCGATCCTCGCCGACCGCGCCGACGCCGAGGTGTTCGGCCTCAACGCCGTCTCGGACGGCCGGCGGGTGCTGCTGCCGGAGGCCGCGAAGGGCCTGGCCGCGCGGCTGGTGGAGCACGGCTATGAGCCGGTGCCCGTGGACCTCTCGGAACTGCTCAAGTCCGGCGGGGGCGCCAAGTGTTGCACCCTGGAGCTGCGGCCGGGCTGAGGCCGGCGGCAGCTCCAGGGTGCGGGCCGGGTGTCCGCCGGGGCATCGGCGGCGGACACCCGGCGGGGGTTCCCCGGGTTCCTCCGGTCGGTGTCAGGCGTCCTGGCCGAGCCAGAGGTCGGGGCCGAACACCTCGTAGTGGATGTCCGCCGCCGCCACCCCGGCCGCCAGCAGTTGCGTCCGCACCGAGCGCAGGAACGGCAGCGGGCCGCAGAGGTAGGCGGTGGTGCCGGCCGGGATATCCAGGCCCGACAGGTCGACCAGCCCGGTCCGGTCGGCCGGCCAGTCGCCGAGCGGCCGCTCGTAGAAGACGTGCGCGGAGGCGTTCGGCAGCTTGGCGGTGAACTGCTTGAGCTCGGGGCGGAAGGCGTGCGACAGCTGGTCGCGGTCGCCGTGCACCGTGATCACCCGGCGGGGCGATTCGGTCGACGCGAGGTGGGCCAGCATCGCGGTGATCGGGGTGTTGCCGATGCCGGCGGAGGCGAGCAGCACCGGACCGTCGCCGTCGGCGAGCGCCACGTCGCCCATCGGCGGGGTGAGTTCGAGCGTCGCCCCGGCCTGGACGTGGTCCTGCAGGTGGGTGGAGACCTCACCGGCCGGGACGCCCTCGGTGTCCGCGCGCTTCACCGAGAAGGCCAGCGCGCCGTCCGGCTGCCCGGAGAGGCTGTACTGGCGGATCTGGCGGGCGCCGTCGGCCATCGTCACCCGCACCGACACGTACTGGCCGGGCCGGGCGGGCGGCACCGGGCCGCCGTCGGCCGGACGGACCAGGAAGGTCACCACGTCGTCCGTCTCCTGGTAGCGGGCGACCACGGCCCACGGCCGCCAGAGGTCGTCCGGCCCGCCGTGCTGGGCGGCGGCGGCCTCCTCGCGCAGCCGGTCCTCGATGGCGATCAGGGCGTTGGCCATCAGCCAGTACACCTCGTCCCAGGCCGCGGCCACCTCGGGCGTCACGGCCTCGCCCAGCACCTGGACGATCGCGGCGAACAGGTGCTCGTGGACGATCCGGTACTGGTCGTTGGAGATGCCGACGGAGACGTGCTTGTGGGCGATGCGGGCCAGCATCGCGTCCGGGCGCTGGTCGGGGTGGGCTATCAGCGCCGACGCGAAGGCGGCGATGGAGCCCGCCAGCGCCTGCCGCTGGGTGCCGTTCGCCTGGTTGCCCCGGTTGAAGAGGTCGCGCAGCAGCTCCGGGTGGGCGGCGAACATCTTGTCGTAGAAGAGCGGCGTGATGTCGCCGATGGCGGCGCCCACGGCGGGCAGGGTCGCTTCGACGATCTCGGCGGACTTCGGGGACAGCATCGGGCGTCTCCAAACTGGTATCTGAGACTCGTATTTTCGGCCGTGCGGATGCGCGGTCGCGGGGTGGCGCGGGGTCGTGCGGTGGTGCCGCTCGGGTGGTGGTGCCGGTCGTGCGGTGGTGCCGGTGGTGCGGGTCCGGGTCGGTGCCGATGGTGCTGGTGGTACCGACGGTGTCGGTGGTGCCGGGCCCGGCCGGGTCTCACCGGCCGGACGTCAGTCGGCCGACGGCCGGGGTGTGAGGCTCAGCAGCACCGGGCCGGTGGGGGAGGCGACGAGGTCGTCGATGCAGAGCGGGTCGAGCGTCGCGAAGAAG
The DNA here is from genome assembly GCF_053603215.1 of Kitasatospora sp. NPDC004240. Lineage (NCBI taxonomy): Bacteria > Bacillati > Actinomycetota > Actinomycetes > Kitasatosporales > Streptomycetaceae > Kitasatospora > Kitasatospora sp. NPDC004240. The sequence goes on from NZ_JBSGFD010000010.1 coordinate 48,773, forward strand.
GCCTCCTGGGCCTTCCGCAGCGCCCCGCGCAGCCGGCACGCCGCCCGCAGCGGACACGGCGTCTCGTCCTCGCAGCCCACCACATCGCCGACCCCCTCCAACTCCCGCAGCAGCAACCCGAGCGAGCCCCGGCGCCCGGCGTACGTGAGGACGAGTCCTCCGCCGCGCCCGCGCCGCGCCTCCACCACCCCGAGGTGCTGCAGCCTGCTGACCACCTTCGCCGCGTGGGTGTACGGCACACCGACCGACTCGGCCACCTCGCGGGTGGTCAGGGTCGCCCCCTCGTCGAGGACCGCCAGGCGCATGGCGATGCGCAGGGCGATGTCGGTGCTCTTGGTCAGCCTCACGCTCGAAAGGCTATCGAATGCGACTTCTGGATTCCAATTTGGGTCCCCTTACCTGATGGCCTGATCGCCTGGTCTCCGGCCGGGTCGTCGATGGTCTGGTGGTCGATGATCTGGTGGTCGGTGGTCGGTGGTCGGTGGTCGGTGGTCGGTGGTCGGTGCTCGGCGGTCAGCGGTCGGCGATGGTGACCCGGCGGCGGAAGGTCTCCGGGGCGCCGAGGTGGCGGACGATCCAGGACGCGATGGTGGCCCGGGTGGCCGTGCCGGCGCGGGCGAGCGGCAGCCCGTACGAGACCCGGGGTTCGGCGGAGGCCGGTCCGTCCTTGAGCATCGGCGCGCGGACGACGGTCCAGTTGGTGTCGGAGTCGGCCAGCACCGCCTCCATCAGGCCCAGGTCGCGGTGGACCTCCCGGTAGATACGGTCGACCACCAGTCGCGTCACCATCCGCTGGGCGAAGGGGAGATGGTCGCCCTCCAGGCCCGCCGAGGACATCACCACCAGATGCCCCACCCCGCCTTCCCGGGCGGCAGCCGTCAACTGCCGCGCGCCGTCGGAGAACACGGTGGTGGGGCCGCGGTCGGCGGTGCCGAGCGTCGAGACGGCCGCGTCCTGACCGGCCAGCGGCTCCAGCAGGCTGCCGGGCCGGTGGACATCGGCCGTTACGGCGAGCGGCGTCCCGTGCTCGAATCGCGGGAGTCGGGCGGGGTTGCGGACCACCGTCGTCACGGTGTGCCCGGCGGCCAGGGCCAGTTCGACGACCAGTCGGCCGGTGCGTCCGGCGGCGCCGATCACGGCGATCTTCATGGTGATTCCTCCCGGGTCGGTACGCGGCTCGAATGCGGTGCCGCCGCGCTTGCCGATTTATTCATACAGCCTGTATGACTGAATTGACACCAGTCAAGCACGGCTCGGCCGAGGGAGCGAACGGACATGGCAACGGACAACGCGCGGGCGGCGGTTGGCACGGGTGGGGCGAGTGGCCCGCAGGTCACGGGCGGCGGCCTGAGCGGTCCGAACGGCCTGAGCGGACCGGGAAGCCCGGGAAGCCCGGGAAGTCTGGGCGGCGCGGTGGGCGCGGGGGCCGGCGGGGGAGCCTGGTACCCCGACCTGGCCGGGAAGGTCGTGGTGATCACCGGCGGCAGCCGGGGCATCGGCGCGGAGACCGCCCGGGCCTTCGCCCGGCAGGGCGCGGCGGTCGCCGTGGTGGGGCGGGACGAGTCGGCGCTGGCCGCCGTCGCCGGTGAACTGCGCGCACTCGGCGGCAAGGCGCTCGCGGTGGCCGCCGACTGCACCGAGGCCGCCCGGCTCACCCGCGCGGCCCGGGCGATCGAGGAGGACCTCGGTCCGGTCGACGTGGTGGCGGCGTTCGCGGGCGGGGGCGGTGCGCCGGTGCCGACCGTCGACGAGACCGAGGACCACTGGACCGGCGTCCTGCGGGGCAACCTCACCGCGACGTTCCTCACGGTCCGGGCCTTCCTGCCCGGACTGCTGGCGCGGGGCGGTGGTTCGGTGATCACCATGGCGTCCACCGCGGGCCGGCTGCCGAGCGGTTCCTCCGCCGCGTACGCCGCCGCCAAGGCCGGAGTGCTGATGTACACCCGGCACCTCGCCCTGGAGGTGGCCGGGCAGGGGGTCCGGGTGAACGCGCTCGCGCCGGGCGCGGTCCGCACCGAACGGACCGCCGCCCACATGCCGCCGGAGGTCCAGCGGGCGGTGGCCGCCGGTCACCCGCTCGGCCGGTTGGGCGAACCGGAGGACATCGCGGCCGCCACGCTGTTCCTGGCCTCCGGCGCGTCCTCGTGGATCACCGGCCAGACGCTGGACGTCAGCGGGGGGCGGGTCATCCTCTGAGCCGTGTCCGGTGCGGCCGCGTCCTGCGCCCCGCGCCCGTGTGCCGTGCCTTGTCCGGCCGCTCGACCCCGCCGGGTGGCCCGGATCGGGGATACTGCCTGTTCGCGCGATGTGCGAGCGGCACACCGCGGCGGGACGAGCCGTCGGACGACCAGTGGAGGCGAGCGCCATGAGCCCCCGGGGCTACCGGATGGGACAGCGACAGGCGGACGTCGACGAGACGCGCGCGCGGATCGTCGAGGCCGCCCGCGGCCAGCTGACCGAAACGGGCACGCTCTCGCTGGACGCGGTGGCCCGCCGCGCGGACGTCGCCCGCGCCACCGTCTACTACCAGTTCGGCTCGAAGACCGGCCTGCTGGAGGCGGTGTGCGACGCCCTGGCCGCCCAGGGCCGGATGGAACGGCTCGCCGAGGCGTTCGGCTCCGCCGACCCCTGGCAGGCGGTGGACCGGTTCGTCGAGGTGATCGGCGAGTTCTGGGCGGTCGACCGGGCCTGCACCCGCCGGGTGCGCGCGCTGGCCGCGTTGGACGAGGAGGTCGGCCGGGTCATCGCGGAGCGCGACGCCCGCCGCCGCCACGGCGCCCGGGTGCTCATCGGCCGCCTCCCGGACGCCCCGCCGGACGCGGCGGCCCTGCTGTTCGTGCTCACCGGCTTCGAGACCTTCGACGCGCTGGCGGGTGAGGCGGAGGCGGCCGGTTCGGATTCCGGGGCAGCGGCGGACGGTACGGCTTCCGATGAGGCCGACCCTTCGGCTTCCGAGGCGGTGGACGGAAAGGCTTCCGTGGTGACGGACCCTTCGGCCTCCCCGGTGGCGGCCGAGGCCGATCTGCGGGTGGCCATTCCGGCCGTCATCCGGTTGGCCCGGGCCGCGCTGGGCGGACCCGTGGCCTGACGGGCTCGGCGGGCGTTCCGGATGCCGCCTCCCGGTGCCGGTGCGGCGGGGTGAGGATGCGTCAGCCGTCGCGCAGGATGCGGTAGGCCGTCGGCGGGTGGACCCGCAGGATCGCGAGCAGGGCCCGGGCCGCGCCGACCGGGATGACCGGGCGGCCCCGTTCGATCCCGCGCAGGATCGCGGCGGCCGCCTGCCCGGCCGGGATCTTGCGGGCGGCGCCCTCCCGTCCGGCCGTCATCGGGGTGTCGACCAGCGGCAGCACCACCTCCTGCACCCGCACCCACGGGGTGTCCGCCTGCGACTGGTAGCGCAGCGACTGCAACAGGGTGTGCACGGCGGCCTTGGTGGCGCAGTACACGGGCGCGGTGCGCTTGGGCGCGTACGCCAGGCCCGAGGTGACCGCCACGAAGGAGGCCGGCGAGGCGGGACCGCCCGCGGCGATGTGGGGCCAGCAGGCGGCGGCGAGTTCGACGACCGAGGTGAGGTTGACCGCGATCTCCTGCCCGGCGCGGGCCAGTACCTCCGGCTCCGGCCCCCGGGTGAGGTCGCCCGGTTGCTGGACGCCCGCGTTGGCGACCACCACGTCCAGACCGCCGAGCCGTTCGACGGCCTCCCTGACCACGCGGGCGGCCTCCCCGGGCACGGCCAGGTCGGCGGTGAGGCGTACGACGGCCGGACCGTCGCCGGTGCTGCCCGTCGCCCGGCGTCCGCAGACGGCCACCCGGGCGCCGGCCTCGGTCAGCACTCCGGCCAGTGCCAGGCCCACTCCACTGGTACCGCCGGTGACCAGGACACGTTTTCCGTTCACGTTCATGTCGCAGACGATGCACCGGGCCACCGGGGACCACTTGTACGATCGCGCCATGATTCCGAGCACGGATGTGCGATGCCTCCGGGCGCGGGGCGCGCGGTGACTCCGGGCACGGGACGGCCCGCCGCCGGACGACCCGCCGCCCGGGAGATGGGCCGCACGGTGCACCCCGAGCTGGCCGCGGCGGTCCTCGGCGCACTCGACGGGGGTCCGGCCGACCGGTGCGCCATCGCCGTGAGCCCGTGCGCCGCCGCCGCGCAGGTGCGCGATCGCCTGGCCGTCGGCGAACCGGTCCCCGAACTGCTGCACCGGGAACTGCTCACCGCGCTCCACGGCCGGGGCTGGGCGGCCGTACGGGACGCCGGTCGACGGCTCTTCGAGCGGCCGCGAGACCCGCTGCTGCGCTCCCTCCTCACCGGTACCGACCTCGCCGAGGCCTTCGCCCGCGCCCGGCTCGTCGAACCCTGGCTCTACGCCGGCCACCGCACCCGGACCGTGCTGCGCCCCGGCGTGCTGACGGTCAGCCACGGCACCTACCTCGGGCGGGAACCGGAGCTCCCCGAGACGGTGTTCGTCTGCGCCGTGCACGCGGCCGGGGTGGCCGCGATCACCGGCCGCGAGGCCTCGGTCGTGCTGCTCGATCCGGACGGGCGGGAGCTGCCCCCGGCCGCGGCCTGGCAGCGCCCCGCACCCGCGGCCATACGGGGCTGGCGGCTGCGCTGGGAGGAACCGCCGGACCCGCCGCCCGCCGACCCCGGACGGACCCTGGTCGCCGAGGTGCGGCGCCGGATCGCACTGGACCCGGCGGCCACCTGGCGGCTCGCGGCGACCGCCGCCGGCCTCGGCGTCGCACCGCGCACCCTGCAACGCGCCTTCACCCGGGCCGGGACGACGTTCCAGGCCGAGCTGACCGCCGTGCGTCTCGACGTGGCGGGTCACCTGGTCCGCCGTACCCGGCTGCCGCTCGCCGAGGTGGCCGCGGCGGCCGGGTTCACCGACCACCCGCACCTGACCCGGCGGTTCCGGCAACGGTACGGCTGCACCCCGGGCGAGTTCCGCCGGAGCCGGGGGACGGCGGCCTCGCCGGACGGCTGAGGTGACCGGGGCGGTCTGGGCTGCTCGCGCAGAACCAGTACGGCAAGGCCGAGAACCTCATCGCCGGGATCACCCGCAAGGGCAACGACGGTACCTGGCACGAGATCCGCGACCTCAACGTCCCCGTGGCGCTGCGCGGAGAGTTCGACGCGGTCCACTCCACCGGCGACAGCGCCCATTGCCTGCCCACCGACACCACCAAGAACACCGTCTACGGCGGAGGGCACCGTTCACCGCCCCGGCGTCATCCCGGTCATCCCGGTGACAGACTGGATCACTGCCTGACCCGCCTCGCCTGACCCGCCTCGCCTGACCCGCCTCGCCTGACCCGCCGCGCCTCGTTCGTGGTTCCGGTTCCGGGCGTCCGCGGGCCTTCGGTTCCGGGCGTCCGGGGATCCGGCGGGCCTCGGTGCCCGGCCAGGGGTGGGGCAGGAGCTCAGGGGGCAGCAGCGGGTCCGTGGTCACGGCCCGGGTGAACGCGGCGGCCAACTCCACTGTGATGGCCAGGCGTTCGGCCCGGTCCGGGGGGACGACGGCATTGAGCCGGGCGAGTCGCGCACCGGCCGGTTCGGCCGGCCGGCGGTGGCCGTCGGCGAGCGCGTCCAGCGGCCAGAGGCGGCGCGCGAGGGCGAGCGGGTCGTCCTCGCGCGCCGATCCGCAGGTCGGTGGTGGTCGGCAGGGTGACGCGCTCGCACACTCCGAGACGTTCGGCCTCCGCCTCGACGTACGGATCCCACACGTTGGCGCACATGTAGACCCCGCCCTGCGCGCCTGCGCCCCCGAGGTGGACCAGCGCCTCGCGCAGCGCGTCCCGGGCGGAGCGGTCGGCCTCCGGGATGGCGAAGGCCGCGAGGTGACAGCTCCCGCCCCCGCCGACGTCCACCAGGTGGACGCCGCGTTCGAGGCAGAGCCGGGCCATCCGGGCGTCCGGCGGCTCCACGCGGAGCACGACGACGGTGACGCCCCGGGCCAGGACCTCCCCGAAGCCGGCCAAACGCGCTGGGTGGAGGCGCGGCCCGCTCGGGATTCGCCGTCGGCCACGCATTGATCTTTGCATACCCTGTGGGGGTACCTTGTGTCGAGATGTGCATGGACTGGTGGTCAGGTTCTGAATACTTCGCGACAATCTCCGTCAACTCCTGATGGTTCGTCATCGGCGTCCCTACGCTTCGTGCGGCCAGGGTGGCGACACGGTACGTGTGCGACCCCCGGGCCGGTCCAAGTCCCCCGTGAAGCTGGAGAACCCTGTGAGACTGCGTCCATCCCGGGCCCTGGCGGCCCTGGTCGCCTGCGGTACCGTCACGACCGCGTTACTGGCCACCCCCGGTGCGGCCTCGGCGGCCACGCCGCCGCCCGTGGTCACGGCCACCGTTCCGGTGGCGCCGTACCCCGCGGGCGTCGCCGTCTCACCGGACGGCACCCGGGCGTACGTGACCAGTCAGAGCAGCGGCGCGGTCACCGTGCTGAACACCGCCACCGACGCGGTGGCCGGTACCTTCACGGTGGGCAGCGGTTCCTACGCCGTGGCGTTCGCCCCCGACGGCCGGCACGCCTATCTGACGCACCACCTCGACCACACCGTCAGCGTGCTCGACACCGCCACCGGCACGGTCGCCGCCACCGTCCCGGTCGGGACCGAGCCCTTCGGGGTCGCCGTGGCGCCCGACGGCGCCCACGCCTATGTCAGCAACGCCGGGGCCGGCACGGTCAGCGTGCTGGACACCGCCAGCAACACCGTCACCGCGACCGTCCCGGTCGGTGCCGAGCCCCACGGCGTCGTGGTCGCCCGGGACGGCCGGCACGTCTACGTCGCCGCCTCGGGCGCCAAAGCGGTGAACGTCATCGACACCGCGAACAACACCGTCACCGCGACCGTCCCGGTCGGACACGGCGTCTTCGGCCTGGCGCTCAGCCCGGACGGCACCCGACTGTGGACGGCCAACGGCGACGACAACACGGTCAGCGTGCTCGACACCGCCGCCAACGCCGTCACCGCCACGGTGACCGTCGGGTCCAACCCGTTCGCCATCACCCTCTCCCCGGACGGGCGGCGCGCCTACGCCGCCAACTACACGGACAACTCGGTGAGCGTGATCGACACCGCGGACCGCGGCGTCGCCGCCACCGTCCCGGTCGGCGCGAGCCCGTTCACCCTGGCGCTCACGGCGGACGGCCGCCGCGGCTACCTGGCCGACTTCACCGGTGACACGGTGACCGTGCTGGGCTTCCCGCTGCCGGTGCCCGCGGTCACCGGCATCAGCCCCGCCTCCGGCCCGCAGGCCGGCGGCTCGGTGGTCACCATCACCGGTACCGACCTGAACGGTGCCACCGCCGTGTCGTTCGGTGCGGCCGGCAACGCGACCAACGTCTCCTGCACGGCCACGAGTTGCACCGCGACCGCGCCGGCCTCCGGAACGGCCGGTGCCGTCGACGTGCGGGTCACCACGCCCGGCGGCACCTCGGGAGTGAACCCGGCCGCCCGCTTCACCTACACCGCGCCGAGCGCCGACCTCGCCGTGGCGCTCACCGCGACGCCGGTCCCCGGCCTCCTCTCCGGCCGCGTCGACTACACGGTGACGCTGACCAACAACGGCCCGGACCCGGTCACGGCGGCCACCGTCGCCGCCGGCCTCCCGTCCGGCCTGCGGGCCTCCAGCTCGGACTGCTCCCTGGCGGTGGGCAAGGTGACCTGCACCCTCGGTACCCCGCTGGCCTCCGGCGCCTCCACCACCCGGCACTTCTCACTGCACGTCGGGTTGTTGAACCTCGTCCGGAACTTCACGGTCACCGCCGGTCGGACCGCCGGTACCCCGGCCGACCCCGTCGCGGCCAACGACCAGGCGGCCCGTACCTGCTCGGCCAGTACACCGCTGCTGATCAGCTGCGGATGAGTGACGGCGGGTCCGCTCCGGCGGACCCGCCCGCGCGGGGCCCGTTGTCACGACGACCGTGACGGCGGGCCCGTTGCGTCGGGACCGGTAGCGGGTGTGCCCGTGCCGGTGGAGCCCGGCCGTGCCGGTGGGAACCTGCGGCCGGTGCTGGGGCGGCCGCCCCGGCACCGGGCGGGGCCGGGTGGTGCGCCGGTCAGAGCACGCCGTGATCGCGGGCGTAGAGAGCGGCCTGGGTGCGGTCACGGAGGTGCAGGCGGGTGAGGATGCGGGATATGTGGTTCTTTACGGTGCCCTCGCTGAGATGGAGGCGGCCGGCGATCTCGCGGTTGGTCGCTCCGGTGGCGATCAGCCGGAGCACCGCGGTCTCGCGGTCGGAGAGGCCGGATGGGCCGGCCGCCGGTGTCGGTGGCGAGGTCGGGGCGGGTGGGGCCGGTGGGGCCGGTATGAGCGGTCCTACGGTGGTCGGTGCTTCCGGGGGCGTGGTGGTCACCTCCGCTGCCAGGCGGGTGAGGACGCCGGCGTCGAGCTGGGCCACACCCGCGTGCACGAGCCGGACCGCCCGGGCGAGTTCGGCGGACGGGAGGTTCTTGAGCAGGTATCCGGCGGCACCCGCCCTGATGGCGCCGGTGACGTACTCCCGGTCGTCGAAGGTGGTCAACATGACGACCCGGCAGCCGGGTACCCGGTCGGCGAGGGTCCTGGCGGTGTCGATGCCGTCCATCCCGGGCATCCGGACGTCCACCAGGGCGACGTCCGGCCGGTGGGCGACGGCGGCCGCGACTGCCTCCGACCCGTCGGCGGCCGTGCCGACCACCACGATGCCCGGCTGGATTCCGAGGAGGGACGCGATGCCCTCCCGGACCAGTTCCTGGTCGTCCACGACCAGGACGCGGACGGCCCGTTCGCCGCCGGCAGGGCCGGCCGGTCCGGTTGGTCGGGTCGCCCCGATCGCTCCGGTCGCGTCGGCGGGTCCTTCGCCGGCGGTCCCGTTCAGCAGGGCGGCGTTCATCGGACGGCCGTTCCGGCGATGGCGGGCAGCCGACGGGGGAGCGCCACGGCGACGGTCACCCCGGTGCCCGGCGGGCCCTCGACGTTCACCCGGCCTCCGAGCAGTTCGACCCGTTCACGCATGCCCCGGATCCCGTTCCCCTTCGTCGTCGGTGGGCCGGTCATACCCGCCCCGTTGTCGGTCACGACCAGGCGCGCCTCGTCGTCGTCGCAGTCGACCGTCACCTGTATGCGTGTGGCACCGCCGTGCCGCCTGGCATTGGTGAGGGCCTCCTGCGCCGCCCGGTAGAGGGCCGTGAGCGCCGTCGCGTCGTAGAGCCGTTCGTCGCCGGTGAGGTCGAGGGCCACCGTCAGCCGGTCGTCCCCGAGATGGCGGACCAGCTCGGTGAGCGACCGGGAGAGGGAGAACGGGCGGTCGTCCCGCAACGCGCTCACCGACTCCCGCACCTCCGTCAGGGCGCGACCGGCGGACCAGCGGGCGTCCGACACCGCGCGGGCCGAGGCCGGTGGGTCGAGCTCCCGGAAGGCCTCGGCCTTCTCCAACTGCACGGCGACGGCGGTGAGGTGGTGGCCGAGACTGTCGTGGATCTCCCGGGCGACCCGGTTGCGCTCCTCCGCCGTGGACAGCTCCGCGACGCGCGCAGCGTACTGCTCCAGCTCCGCCAGGGCCTCCTCCAGCCGGGCCCGTCCCTGCTGCTCCCCGACCGCGACGGCTGCCATCGACAGGGCGAGCGCCAGCCCGAGCGCGAACATCACCAGGTCGGACACGTAGTCGGCCCGGAGCCACCAGCCCGGCACCCACAGTGCGTACCCGGTGAGCAGCAGCGCCAGGCAGCCCCCGCCGGTGACCAGGGCGACCCGCTGCCCGAAGGCGAAGTAGGCGCTGAACGGCACCAGCACGAACAGCGCCCGTGAGACGCCGGAGCCGTCCAGGGCCGCTACGGCCGAGAACAGCGCGGCCCGGGCGCCGAGCAGGACCGCGGGATGCCCGAAGCCCCGCCCCCGCTCCAGGACCTCGAGGAGGAGCAGCAGCACCAGGCCGCCCGTGAACCCCGCGATCCGGAGGGGATGGGCCGGGCCCTCCGTCACTGCCGCGTGGTAGAGGCCTCCGGCGAGCACGGCCGAGTACAGCACCGGTGGCACCCACGGCACGGGCCTGACGGTGGCCACTCCGGCCGTGTCCGGGCCGGACGTTCCCCGTGTCGACGGCTTCATCCGTCCTCCTCCCTTCCGCGCTCCGCAGGAGCCGCACGATACCGACCGGACCGGTCCCGCCGGTCCGTCGGAACGAGGCTAGGCGGAAGTCTGGCCGCAGGTCATGTGCCGAACGGCAGGGATCGGTTGAGAAGAAGACTGGCCGATCGGCACTCGTGGGAGTCCCGTCGGAGCGCCTAGCGTCGGCGGCACCACCGAGAACCGATCACAGGGAGCGCCCATGTTGCGACGACATCGACGGCACGGCATCCTCGCCGCACTCGTGCCGACCCTGCTCGCGGCCGCCCTCGTGCCGGCCGCCGGCACCGCCGCCGCGGCCGACAAGGGCTGCCGGGCCGAGAGGCTGCGGGTGTTCGGGGCGGAGCGCCTGACGGGGTCCTGTCTGGACGACCTGACCACCGCGGGCACCACCGTCACCGGCCACACCAACCCGGCGGACTGGGCCGGGCTCCAGGCACCCGGGACGACCAACCCCTCGGGCGTGCCCGGCATCCAGCTCGACGGGTACTTCCCGGACACCTCCGCCACCAACACCAACCACGGCTGGAACCACGACAGCCAGTTCGTCATCCGGCTGCCCGAGAAGTGGAACGGCGGTCTGGTCGTCGCCGGACCGCCGGGGACCCGGCGCCAGTACGCCAACGACCAGATCATCAGCGACCAGGTGCTCGCCAAGGGCTTCGCCTACGCGGCCACCGACAAGGGCAACACGGGCCCGCAGCTGTACCAGGACGGCGACCGACCCGGCGACGCGATCCTGGAGTGGCACCGCAGGGTCGCCCAGTTGACCGTCGCCGCCAAGGCGGTGACCGCGCGGCACTACGGCCGCCCGCCCGCGCACACCTACGCGGCCGGGCTGTCGGCGGCCGGCTACCTGGTGCGCTGGCAGCTGGAGCGCTACCCGCAGCTCTACTCCGGCGGGCTGGACTGGAACGGCCTGCTGTTCACCCGGGACGCGCCGAACCTCCTGACCAACCTGCCGCCGGCGCTCCGCGCCTACCCGCGCTACCTGGCGGGCGAGCCCGGCGCCCGGGAGGCGATGCACGCGGCCGGCTACCCGGAGGGCTCCGAACCGCTCTGGGACGTCCACTACCGGACGCAGTGGGACGCGCTCCAGCGGGTCGTACGGGAAGAGCTCGACCCGGAGTACGACGGTGCCACCCAGGCCGGTACGCCCTTCTGCCGGGAGGGTACGGGCGCCGGCTGCGACACCGACTACGACTACGCCACCCGGCCGGCGAGCGTGCACGAGGCGGTCGGACGGGTCTCGCTCACCGGGCGGATCGCCCGTCCGCTGATCACCGTCCAGGGCACTCTCGACGTGCTGCTGCCGATCACCCGCACCGGGGACGTCTACGACGCGATGGTCTCCGGTGCCGGCCGCGACGCCCTGCACCGCTACTACCGGATACCCGGCGGCACTCACACGGACGGCCTGGCCGCCGTGGCCCCGCAGCTGGTCCGGCCGATGCAGCCCTGCTTCAACGCCGCCTTCGACGCCCTGGTCGCCTGGACCCAGAACGGGGTGCGACCTCCGGCGAGCGGGACCGCGCCGGAGCCGTCGGCGGCCGGGGCGGGCAGCGGGGAGAACGGTTCGCGGGCGGGGGCCTGCACTCCCTGACGCACGGCCCCACCTCTGGTTCTGGACGAAACGTCCGACATGGACGTACAGTCCGAGTATGGCTGGAACCACAGACCCCCCGGACCCACGCGTCACGGCCTGGACACCCGTGTGCCAGGCCGTGGCGCTCCTCCTCGGCCCGTACGCCGAGGTGGTGCTGCACGACGCGGAACGGGACGTGGTCCTCGCCGTGTGGAACCCGATGGGCCGCCGCGCCCCCGGTGACCCGTCACTGCTGGGCGAGCTCGACGAGCTCGGGCCCTCGGCACCCGATGTGTACGGGCCGTACGAGAAGCTGCTGCCGGACGGGCGCCGGCTCTCCTCGGTCAGCGCGGTGCTGCGCGGGCCGGACGGCACGCCCTCGGCGGTGCTCTGCGTCAACTTCGACCGGACCCCGCTGGAGAACGCCGCCGCCCTGCTGGCCGGCTTCGCCGCACCCACCGCGCCGCGTCCCGAACCGCTCTTCGAACAGGACTGGACCGAGCGGGTCAACGAGACCGTCGGACGATACGTCCGCGACCACGGCCGCCCGCTCGAGCGGCTCGGTCGCGACGACCGGCTGGCCGTCCTGGGCGAGCTCGACCGGGCCGGGGTGTTCGCGGTCCGCCGCGCGATCCCGGTCGTCGCCGGGGCGCTGCGGATCTCGCGCTCCACCGTCTACACCCTGCTCGCGGAACTCAAGGCACAACAGAGGAACGAGTCATGACCAAGCTCCCCGACTTCCGGCTGGAAACGTATTTCTCCCGCTGGGAGTTCACCGCGCGCCACCACCTGACCGCCTCCGACGCGCAGACCATGTCGATGGCCGAACTCCTCGCACTGGCCGACCCGGAGGACCTTGCGGCCTGGGAGGGGCTCACCCTCGGCTACACCGAGACCTTCGGCGACCCGGGGCTGCGCGAGGCCATCGCCGGGATGTACGAGCGGGCCGGCGCGGACGACGTGATCTGCTTCGGAGGGGCGCAGGAGGCGCTGAACCTGGCCATGCAGGTGCTGCTCGGCCCCGAGGACCACGCGGTGGTGATCACCCCCAACTACCAGTCCGCCGAGACCATCCCGCTCTCGCTCTGCGAGGTCACCGGTGTGGCGCTCGACCCGGATGAGGGCTGGGCGCTCGACCTGGACCGGCTCACCGCCGCGCTGCGCCCCAACACCCGGGTGGTGTCGGTCAACTTCCCCAACAACCCCACCGGCAAGGTGATCGACGCCGCCGACTTCACCGAGCTCGCCCGGCTCTGCGACGAACGCGGCATCCACCTGTTCAGCGACGAGGTCTACCGCGGCCTGGAGCGCGACCCGGCGCGCGTGCTGCCGCAGGCCGCCGACCTCTCCGAGCGCGCCCTCTCGCTCAACGTCACCTCCAAGGCACTCGGCCTGCCCGGTCTGCGGATCGGCTGGATCGCCTGCCGGGACGGTGAACTGCGCTCGCGGCTGGAGCGGGCCAAGCACTACACGACCATCTGCAACTCGGCGCCCAGCGAGGTCCTGGCCCGCATCGCGATCAAGGCACGCGAACCGATCCTCGCCCGCAATCGGGCGATCATCGACGCCAACCGGCCGGTCTTCGACCGGTTCTTCGCCGACTTCGAGGACCTCTTCGACTGGCACGCGCCGGACGGCGGTTGCGTCGCCTACCCCCGTTACCTGGGCCCCGAGGGAGTGGAGGAGTTCTGCACCAGGCTGGTGGAGGAGGCCGGAGTGCTCCTGCTGCCCGCCAGCATCTACCGCTCGGAGCTGACCCCCACCCCCGCCGACCGCTTCCGCATCGGCATCGGCCGCCGCGACCCGCAGCCGGCCCTGGACGCCTTCGCCGACTGGCTCCGCCACCGGCGATGACCACGGGGCCGGGCCCGGACCGCGTTGCCTTGGTGCGGTACGTGAGCCCGAGCAGCGCACCCGAGACCCCTCGCGGGACCAGCCTGTACGGCTCGGTGCCGCGCGGGAAGTCGAAGGTGCGCAGGCCCTGGTCGGCGCGGTCCCGGACCGCCCCGGCGATCACCGCGCTGCCGAGCCGCAACAACGCCCACTTCGGATCCCGGCCGATGTGGCAATAGGCGAAGCCGTCGCTCCATCGGAAGCCGTACAGCACGCCGATCACCTCATCGGCGTGCTCGGCGACCAGGAAGGCCGCCCCCCGCCGGTGCCCGAACCGTCAGCGCGTTCCCGCACATGTGGGTGCGGGTGCAGGGCCGAGCGGTGTTCGTCGAAGGTGGCCGGTCGGCCAGCCGTGCTCGGTACGGCGGAGCCCGTGCAGCCGCAGTGTGGCGTCCAGCAGATCGGCCCGGTCGGTGAGCACCGACAGCCCGCCGACCAGGTCCACCCAATGGAAGGCCCCGTCGGCCGGCTTACGGTCGTAACGGCGCGCAGGTTGGAGCGGAACTGGCGGGAGTCGAGCGACCCCGCGTCGGCGGGAGGACGGCGCGCGGGCAGGGCGTTCGGGCGATCACGCGCCGGGCCCCGGCGGTTGGGGCGCAGCCGGTGAGGCCGCGGGCCGTGTTGCCGTGCTCGGCGAGGTTCGAGGCCTCGGACCACCAGAAGGCCGGTCGCCGCCGATGAGGTCGGTGACCACGAACGCCGCTCCGCGATGCGGAGCCTGGCGAGCACGGTAGGTCCTGGGTGAGGACGGTCCGGTCACCGGTCCTCGAAGGTCATCAGCAGACCGTGCGGCGGCAGTGGCCGGCCTTCGGCGGCGGCCTGGGCGATCGGGGCCGGGCGGGCGATCCTGGTCAGCCGGGCCATCCGGCGGGCGACGGTCTGGGGATCCTCGGCGCCGTGGCAGACGAGGACGCTCGGCCGGCGGGTCGCCGCGAGCCGGACCAGCGGCTGCAGCGGCGAGGAGAGGAGCAGCGTCCACGGTGTCCCGCCGCCCCGACAGGAGGGCCCGGCGGCTCTGGTGCCACCCGGCGGCGCCTGCTGTGCATGCCCGGCGGCCCTGCTCGGTCCCCGCCGAGCCCCGAGCCTCTCCGGCCCAGTCGAGCTCTTCGGTGACTCTGCCGGGCTCTTCCACTCCGTCGGGCTGTCCGCTCCGGTGTACCCGGGTGGCGGCGGTGGCCGAGTGGTCGCACGTGGCCGATCGCCCCATCGCTCCCGAGTGATCGGGTGCTCCTGTCGGGCATCGACGCGCCACCCCCTTTCCTCCACGGGTGCGGTGCGTGGACGGGGTGCGGGATGCGGCACACGGGGGGCGTGCCACTGCTCGGCGCACGTTCGCCGGGCAGGTCGGCCAGGCCCGCTTCACGACCCCAGCACAGTGCAAAGGATCATGCTCGAACGGGGGTTGCGCGATCCGGGTGGTTCCGGTGGATGGGGGCGCGCTGTCGCCCCGAGCCGGGCTCTTGCAGGAGGCCAGAGGCTTCCCGTGAGGCGGCTCGGGGCGACCGGGGGCGGAGTGGGGGAGGTGTGGGGGTGGGCCGGGCTTCGTTTCGGACTCGGCGGTCGGCCCGGGCGGGGCGGTCAATCGCCCCGGTTCAGAACGTTGACGGTGTGTCCGTCATCCGGTTCAGAACGGGTTGGTGCAGGTGGTGGTCCGCTCGGCCGCGTTGTTGGCCGGGCCGCCCGTGGCGCAGACGATCTTGAGCAGGTTGGTGGTCACCCGCGGGGTGGTGGCCTGGGCGAAACCATTCTGCACAGTGGTGGCCGAGGCCACGGTCACCCAGGGGCTACCCCAGGCGCGCTGCGTCTTGACCTCGACCTGAACGAACGTCAACTGCGTCGAGCCGGAGCCGGAGACCTGGGCGACGCCGACGATGCCGGCTCCGTTGGTCTCCTTCCAGACGCACGGCTGGTTGACCACGACGGTGCAGCTCTGCCCGCCGTTCTCGGTCGGCGCTGCCGCCGCCGAGGCGGGCGCGGTCGTCCCTACCGCGATCCCTGCCGCGGCAATCAGCAGAGCTGCGATCCGAGTGCGCATGATATGAACCTCCTTGGAAACAAAGGGTGTCTCACTCCGTGGGACGAGTCTTGCACAAATCGCGGGCATGCCATATGTGGGCTGCATCACACTCAATGTGACCGTTCAACTACATGCAGCGACGCCTTTGGTGATCGTTAACCTGGATTGCCGTTGTCACTCGTCCGGATGGCGTGGCGGTGCACTGTCGGTTCGGACGGATACCATCGACCCGTTCCGCCGTGGTGCGGGCGCGCGAGTCGCGCCCCAACCGATCTCCGGGCCCGCGCAGTTGGGCGTCGGAGGCTGCGGCGGCGTCCCTGCTGGTGTAGGCGTACGACCCGCGGAGGTGGCTGCGTGGACACGGTCATCGTTCAACTCCCGGAACCCCGTGCGGGTTTCACCGCCGACACGCGGCCCGAGCTGCTGCGGATGGGGCCCGGCGAGGTCGCCGAGTTCGGACGCGGCGAGCCCGGAAGGCCGGTCGCCATCCCGCTCGCCGACCAGGGCGTCTCCCGCCGGGCGGGTGAGATCGCGGCCGCCGAGGACTATTGGCGCATGTCCAACTTCAGCGGCTCGGCCACCTATGTGGTGGAGAACCTGGAGGGCGCCGGCGAGCACATCAAGGTGGCGCCGGGACGGTTGGGTGCACCGGTGCCGTTCGAGTTCTCCCGGGTGTTGCTGCCCTCCCTCGGCGAACCGATCACCTTCAAGGTGTTCGCGCCGCAACACGCCTACCTGGACGGCGAATCGGCCATCGGAGGCGGCGATCACACGGTCAGCCCGTTCGCGCTGGACCCCACCGCCAAGTACTTCCTGGTGCTGCTCGCCCTCTGCGAGCCGCGACTGCGCTCACCCTCGGCCGTGGCGGTTCCCGGTGCCTCAGAGGTGGTGCTGCGATTGCGGGCGCTGCCGTCCTGCCGGGGACTCACCCGATCCGCCGTCAACTATCACATCGACTACCTCGTGGGCACCAAGCTCAGGCTGCGTGATCCCTGCGCCGAGGACGGCGCGGCCGCGCAGGTCGGCGGGAAACGGGAGGAGCTCGTGGCCCTGGCGCTGAAGTTCGACCTGGTCCGCGAGGAGTACCTGTCGCTCCTGCCGCCGCAGCCCCGCCCGGCCAGGGGTCGTTGATCCGCCGTGGGCCAGCCAGAGCCGTCCCCCGGCACCGACCGCCCACCACCCGACCCGCCGCCGGTCCCGGGTCCATCACCCGCCCCCGCCCATGTCCCCGACCTGCAACCCGTCCTCGGCCCGGGCCCGCAACCTGTCCCCGACCCCGACCCCGACCCGCAACCCGTCCTCGGCCCGGGCCCGTCACCCACCCCGGGCCCGCCATCGCGCCTCCACAACAGGGCGGACCGTCCCGGGCCGGGCGAGGACACGTTCGAGGTTCCGCTGGGCTACGAGGTGGCGGGCTGCCGGATCGGCGAGCCGATCGGCGCGGGAGCCTGGGGGAGTGTGTACGCCGCCGAGGGGCCGCCGGAGTGTCCCGAGGCCGCGGTCAAGTTCCTCCGTCCCGCGCTGCTGAGCCCGGGCCAGCGGCGGACCATGGAACAGATCGCCCGCAGCGAGATGCGGTTCAGCAGCCGCGCGGACCACCCCAACCTGATCCGCACCCTCGCCGTCGCCACCCTCGACGATCCCGGGCTGCCCCACCTCCACGGGGCCGTCGTCCTGGTGATGGAGCGGGCGGCCCGCAGCGTCCACGACCTGCTGGCCACGGCCCTCCCGCGCGCGCCTGTCCCCGGGGCCGAACGCATCCTCGCCGACGTCTGCGCGGCGCTCACCCACATGCACGGCGCCGGCTGGGTGCACGGCGACGTGAAGCCGGGGAACGTCCTGCTGATGCCGGACGGCACCGCGAAGCTCGCCGACTTCGGCCTCACCGCCGAACTTGAGGGCACGCACGCCTACGCACCGCCTTTGGGCTCGCCGGACCACGTACCGCCCGAGTGGTGGTCGCAGCGCACCGGTACGCAGGGGGTCACCCTGCGCCCGACCGCCGACATCTGGGCCTTCGGGGTGCTCGCCCACCAGCTGCTCACCGGTGGGCTGCACCCCTTCCTCGGCGCCACCTCGCGCGCCCGCGCGCTCGCCGCGCAGGCGTACGCCCGGGGCGCCGCTCCCCTCCGGTTGGACGATGCCCTTCCGGCGCCCTGGCGCGAGGTGGTCGCGGCCTGCCTGACCGCGGACCGGGCCGAGCGGGCCCGGGTCGAGCCGGCCACCCTCCTGGCCCGCACGCTCCCGGCGCCCGGAGCGGTACCGGCGCCCGGAGCGGTACCGGTGCGGCCCGGGCGCCGTACCCGGGTGGCCGCCCGTGCCGGCCTCGGGGTGGTCGGCGGGCTCGTGCTGGCCGCCGCCCTCGCGGGCGTCCTGCCGCTCGGAGGTGCCGGGCCGACGGCGCAGCAGCCACCACCCCACAGCCCGTCACCCCCGTCCTCGGCCTCGGCCTCGGCCGCGTCGGCCCCACCCGGCCCGGACTCGCCCATCCCGCCCCCTCCGGTCCAGGCCCCGTCCACCACAGGGGCCTCGACCACTACGCTCGCCCGCGGGGCGCTCCCGGCGGGCGCCGACGTACCGGCCGAGCTACGGGCACCGATCGAGGATGCGGCCCGGCGCTGCCCCGAGCCGGAGATCACCCCGGCCCTGTTGGCGGCGATGATCAAGGCGGAGAGCGGCTTCGACCCGAAGGCCGCCCGGCCCGAGACCGGCGAGTACGGCATCGCGATGTGGACGCCCACCGTGTTCAACGCCTGGGCCCAGGACGCCGACCACGACGGGCGCAAGGACTACCTCTCCCCACCCGACGCGATCGCCGCCATGGGGAACTACGCCTGCTGGCTGGACCAGCAGTTCAAGCGGCGCGGCATGACCGCCGACCTGCCCGCCCTGGTCGCGGCCGGGTACCGGACCAGTGACAAGACGGTGGCCGAGACCGGCGGTGTACCCGAGCGCGTTCGCCCGCACGTGACGAAGGTGCTCGGGTACCTGGCCGAATACGGAGGCTAGGCCGGGCCCACGCCGAACCCGGTGCCCGGTTCAGCAGGTGGGCAGCCCGGGGACCGCCTCGTCGTTGCCACCTCCCGAGAGGTAGATGACGTTGACCCAGACGCCCTTGTTGCCGTTGTCGTCGTCCGTCTTGGCCCACCAGTAGTTGTGGTAGGGGCCGTCGGACACCGAGTCACCGACGGCCTGGCAGTAGAAGTAGTTGGTCCCGGCGTTGAGCGTGCCGGCCCGGACGTTGCCCGGCCAGAACGTCGGTGCGGTCTTCCAGACGTTGCAGTTGTACTTGCCGCCGCCGATGCCGTAGCAGCCGCCGGCCGCGTCGGCGGCACCGGCGGACAGGCCGAGCGTGGCGACGCCGAGGACGGCGCTCGCTCCGGCCAGCGCGAGCGCGCGGATGCCGGGGATCCTGCGGATGCGGGACATGGTTCCTCCGTAAGGTGTTGGACGGCCCGGGAGGGCCGCACGGGTCGAGCCGGCAGAGAACGTGAGCCCGACAGCCGTTTCGAGCGCGCTGGGCGCTGCGCAGCGGCGGCGGATCTCACCCGAGGTGCCGATCCGGTGGCTCCCCGTCACGACCAGGGAACCAGTGCCAGGAACCGCGCGGTACCTGACATCCGTCAGGGTGTCCGGGGCGTCTCCGGGCCCGGGCCCCCGGGGGATGCGATGCTCGGCGGCATGATCAGCAAGCTCAGAGCGGCTGCCAGTCACTGGACCGTCATCGTTCCGTTGCTGGCGTTCGTGGTCCTCGTCCTGACCTGGCAACGCGATCTGCCCGGGTGGGTGGTCGGCGTGGTCTCCTGCTTCCTGGCCGGGGCCGTCCTCGCGGCGGTGCACCACGCCGAGGTGATCGCGCACCGGGTGGGGGAGCCCTTCGGCTCGCTGGTGCTGGCGGTGGCGGTGACCGTCATCGAGGTGGCGTTGATCGTGACCCTGATGGCCGACGGCGGCGACAAGGCGGCGACGCTGGCCCGTGACACCGTGTTCGCGGCCGTGATGATCACCTGCAACGGGATCCTCGGCCTGTCGATCCTGGTGGCCGCGGTGAAGTACCGGGTGGCGGTGTTCAACGCCGAGGGCACGGGCGCGGCCCTGGCCTGCGTCGGCACCCTGGCGACGCTCAGCCTGGTGCTGCCGACCTTCACCACCACTTCGCCGGGCCCGCAGTTCTCGACCTCCCAGCTGATCTTCGCGGCGGTGGCCTCCCTGGTGCTGTACGGGTTGTTCGTGACCACCCAGACCCTGCGGCACCGCGACTACTTCCTGCCGGTCACCCCGGAGGGGGAGGTGCTGGAGGAGGACGATCACGCCGACCCGCCCACCGGCCGTGCGGCGCTGATCAGCCTGTTGCTGCTCGGCGCGGCGCTGGTGTCGGTGGTCGGCCTGTCGAAGGGGGTCTCGCCGACGATCGAGTCCGCCGTCCAGTCGGCCGGGCTGCCGAACTCCGTGGTCGGCGTGGTGATCGCGCTGTTGGTGCTGCTGCCGGAGACCATCGCCGCGCTGCGGGCGGCCGTCCGCAACCGGGTGCAGACCTCGCTCAACCTGGCGCTCGGTTCGGCCCTGGCGAGTATCGGTCTGACGATCCCGGCCGTCACGATCGCCTCGGCCTGGCTCTCCGGTCCGCTGGTGCTGGGCCTCGGTCCGACGCATCTGGTCCTGCTCACGCTGACCATCGCGGTGGGCACGCTCACCGTCATCCCGCGACGGGCCACCCTGCTCCAGGGGGCGGTGCACCTGGCGGTGCTGGCGGCGTACCTGGAGCTCGCGGTGACCCCGTGACGTCCGACCGCCGAACCGTCCGACAGCCGGTCGCAGGAGCGGGTCGGGCCGGGCGGTCCAGGCGGGCCGGACGGTCCGGGCAGCCGGAGCGCGGAAGGCCCCGGGGAACGTTCCCCGGGGCCTTCCGCATGCTGTGCGACGCGTACCGCTGCGCGTGCCGCGCGGGCCGCACGTGGTGTGCGGCCCGCGGTCACCCGCCGGCCGTCACGGCCGCCGGGTGACCGTCGTGTCAGCTGCTGCGGCGGGTGCGGCGGGTGTAGACGAGGGCGGCGCCGCCGAGGAGCAGGGCGGTGCCGGTGCCGGCGATCAGCAGGGTGCCGTCGCTACCGGTGGACGCCAGGTCCTTGCTGGTGGCCGCACCGTTGCCGCCGACGGCGGTCGGCAGGATGAGCGGGGCCTCGGGGGTGACGACCGTGCCGGGCTTCGGCGTCTCGACCGGGGCCGGCGGAACGACCGGCGTGCCGCTGGGGGACGGCGAGAGGGTGACCGACGGGGAGGCCGAGGCCGACGGCGAGACCGTGGCGGACGGGGTGGCCGACGGGGTCTGGGTCGGGGTGGCGCTCGGCGACGGCGTGTTGGTCGGGGTCGCGCTCGGGCTGGGGGTGCTGCTCGGCGTGGTCGACGGGGTGGCGGTCGGCGTCTTCGACGGGGTCTGGGACGGCGTCTGCGACGGCGTCTGAGAGGGGGTCTGGGACGGCGTGGTCGACGGGGTGGCGGTCGGCGTCTTCGACGGGGTCTGCGACGGCGTGGCGCTCGGCGACGGCTTGACGGTCGGGGTGGCGCTCGGGCTCGGGCTGCCGGTCGGGGCCGGGCCGCAGTCGACCTTGAACACCTTGTGCTTGGGGTTGTTCAGGTCGGGGTTCTTGGGGAACTTGCCGCCCTTCTCGAGCTCCACCGACTGCCAGTACAGCTTGTACTGACCGTCCGGCAGGCTGATGTCGGCGGTCCGGCCGTGGCCCTTGCCGTCGAGGTTCAGGCCGCCGTAGAAGACGACCTCCTCGTCCTTGCCGTGGCCCTTGGTGATCGACCAGACCACGGCCTGGGTGATGTCGAAGCCGAAGGAGTCCAGGTAGAAGGTGCAGACCTTGGGCTCGTTGTTCTTGTCCTCCTCGCCGGTCACCGAGTCGTGGATCTTGACGGTGCCGTTGTTGCCCTTGGGGTCCTTGCCACCGGCCGCGGCCTCGGCGGCGGTGGGGGCGATCAGCAGCAGGGCTGCGGCGGTGGGGACGGCGACGAGGGATCGCGCGGCGGAACGGATGCGCATGCTGGTGTCCGTAGAACATCGGCAGGCGGTGAGGGTGCCTGCACGGGGGCGGGGAACGGAGCCCCTCGGCTGACCGAAAACCGACCCTCGCGGGCAGCCGACGGGCAGTGAGAGGCCCAAAAATCCCGCAGTCGGCCCCTCAAATCAAGGAGGGTTTGGCTGAATTGAACAGATATGTAACGGATTGTCCGAGTAGTCCCGCGCAACGATCAGGTCACCGCACCGTGTACGCACAGTATGCGCCCCTCCGCCGGTGAAACCGTTCGTGGTGATGCCCATCGGGTCGCTCGCGCAGACACCGGGCGCACCGTTCGCATCCCTCCGTTCGACGCGCCCCGCTCGACTCCCGCGAGGAACCCCACCCGGCACCCCGTCCGGCGTCCACCCGACACTCCGTCCGACGACCGTCCGACGCCTGTTCGATCCTGTCCGGATCCCGGCCGCCCCGAGTCCCGGCCGCCCGCACCAGGTAGCCCCGAGTCCCGCGGCCGTACGAGGGCGCCACCCGGCCCCGGCGGTCGGCCCCGTCGGCGGGGATGCGACGATGGCTTCATCCGCCCCCGACTGCGGACCTCCGCCGACCGGCCGCCCCCTCAACCCCGGGCGGCCCTCTTCTCCGGGCACACGGCACGAGGTCCGCACTGCGTACCCCGGCAGTCTTCCGGCGTGGCGCCCCTGCCCGCACTCTGCGAAGAAGACGCACCGCGATGCACCGCACCCTCATGCCCCGGCACGCCCGCGTGCCCGGGAACGCCCACCTGCCCACATCCCCGGAGCTCACCCCCGCCCGTACGCCGGCCTCCACCCTCACGCCCGTCCCCACCTCTGCATCCGCCCCCATGCCCGCCCCCGCCCGCCGGGTGTCGCGGCGGCCGCTGCGTGCCGCGGCCGCCCTGGGCGCGGGCGGCCTGCTGCTCACCGGCTGCGGCGGCGAGCCGGGCCCGGCGCCCGGCGGCCAGGACGACCTGCGCGGCCGGCTCCCCGAGGCGGTCAGGACCGCGGGTGTGCTGAAGATCGGCTCGTACCTCAACTACGTGCCGGTCGACTTCCGTGACGCCGGCGGCAACCCGGCCGGACTCGACCCCGATCTGGCCAACGCCGTCGCCGCCCACCTGGGCCTGCGGGTCGAGTTCGTCGACATGCCGTTCGAGAAACTGATCCCGGCCGTCCAGCGCGGCGAGGTCGACATGGCGATGTCGGCGATCATCGACACCCGCCAGCGCCAGCTGGGCGCCACCGACGACGGGCGCCAGGACAATCCCGGCGTGGACTTCGTCGACTACTTCCACACCAGCACCTCGATCGTGGTGCGGACCGGGAACCCGCAGAACATCAGCACCCTGGACAGCCTCTGCGGCTTCACCGTCGCGATCCAGCGCGGCACCGTCCAGGACGAGTTGGCCACCCGGCAGGCGGCCGCCTGCAGCCGGTTCGGCAAGTCGCTGCAGATCCACCGGACCGACAGCGACGAGCAGGCGCTCGCCGAGGTCCTGGCCGGTACGGCGGTCGCCGACCTCAACGACTACCCGGTGGCCGAGTACAACATCAAGCAGCCGCAGCGCGGTGGCCGGTTCCAGATCGCCAGCACGCGGATCCTGCAGTCCGGTTCGTACGGCGTCACCTTCGCCAAGGGCAACGGCCGGTTGCGGGACGTCGTCGCCAAGACGCTGGACCAGCTGATGCGCAACGGTGAGTACGACAAGGTCCTCGACAAGTGGAACGTGCGCGGGGGCGGCATCTCCAGCGCGGTCGTCAACAGCGGTCTCTGACCGTCCCTTCGGTCCCTTCGGTGCCCGGAGCCGGCCTTCCCCGGCCGGCTCCGGGCATGCGTACCCGCACCGGGCCTGCGTGTCGGGCTGCGGCGCCGTGCCCGCTGTCCCTATCGTCGGAGTCGCCAGCCCGATCCGACCGCAGGGGAGTGCGCGCGATGCCCGGCCTCGACCAGACACCCGGCCTCGACGAACTGCCCGGCCACCGGGCCGCGGGCACCGCACCGCAGGGATCGGCCCCGGGCCGGGCCCGTCCCGGCCAGGCCCGCCCCGACCGGGCCCGCCCCGACCACGTCCGTCCCGGCGAGGCCGGCCCCGGTCAGGCGGATGCCGACCGGGCCGGCCCCGGCCCGGCAGGTCCCCGGAAGGCGCTCGCCGAGGAAGCGGTCCCCGACCAGGTACCCCCCGTGGAGGCCTCCGCCGACGTGATCGTGGTCGGTGCCGGCCCGGCCGGTTCCACCGCCGCCTACCACCTGGCCTGCGGCGGCCTGGACGTGCTGCTGCTGGAGAAGTCCTCGTTCCCGCGTGAGAAGGTCTGCGGCGACGGGCTCACCCCGCGCGCCGTCAAGCAGTTGACCGACCTGGGCATCGACATCTCCGAGGAGGCCGGCTGGCTGCACAACCGCGGCCTGCGCCTGGTCACCGGCCACCACCGGCTGGAGCTCGACTGGCCGGAACTGTCCGCCTACCCGGGCCTCGGGCTGGTCCGCCGCCGGGCCGACTTCGACGAACTGCTCGCCCGCCGTGCCGGGGCCACCGGTGCCAGGCTGGTCGAACGGGCCAACGTCACCGGTCCGTTGCTCGACGCGCGCACCGGCCGCGTCACCGGGGTGACGGCCCGGCTCGGTGCGGAGAAGCGGCCGGTCGCGTACACGGCCCCGCTGGTGATCGCCGCCGACGGCAACTCCACCCGCCTCTCGGTCGCGGTGAAGCGCTACCGCCGGACGGACCGGGCCATGGGCATCGCGTACCGCACCTACTTCACCACCCCGCGCCACCGGGACCGTTACCTGGAGGCGTGGCTCGATCTGCGCGACCCCAAGGACGAGCGGAGCCTGCTGCCCGGCTACGCCTGGGTGTTCGGGATGGGGGACGGCACCGCCAACGTCGGGCTCGGGGTGCTGGACACGGGTGCGGTCGCCTCCGAGGTCGACTGGCGCGGCCTGCTCGGCCGCTGGTGTGCCGCGCTGCCACCGGAGTACGGCTACCACCCGGACGCCGTCACCGAACCGGTGCGCGGTTCCGCCCTGCCGATGGGGCTGAACCGGCGGCCGCACTACGCCGACGGACTGCTGCTGGTCGGTGACGCCGGCGGGATGGTCAGCCCGGCCACCGGCGAGGGCATCGCGTACGCCATGGAGTCCGGCCGCTTCGCCGCCGAGGCGGTCGTCCAGGCGATGGCGCGGCGCACCGACCGGGGGCGTGAACTCGCGCTGCACGCCTATCCGCGGGCGCTGCGCTCCGCCTACGACGGTTACTTCGCGCTCGGCCGCGCCACCACCGCGCTGCTCGCCAGGCCCCGGCTGCTCGGCCCGGTCGGCGCGCTGGGGCTCGCGCGGCCGGCCCTGCTGAACGTGGCGCTGCGGCTGATGATCAACCTCACCGAGCCGAACTCCCGTGACGCCCTCGACCGCCTGGTCCACCTGTTGGGCCGGCTGGCCCCCAGCGACCGGTGAGCGATGAGCGGTGACAGGCCAGGCCGCCGTCCGCGATTCCGGGTCACCCCGGTCAGGCGTTGAACCACGCGCGGCCCTCGGCCGAGCCGAACACCCGTAGGACCACGACCGCGAGGAGGATCCCGCCCGCCACGGCCGGCGAGCCGGAGAAGACCGAGGCGACGCCGGCCACCAGGGCGACCCATTCGATCGCCAGCACGGTGATCCTGGTCCAGGCGGCCCGCCGGGAGGCGAGTGCGGCGCAGGTCGCGAGCAGGACCGCCACCAGGATCGACAGGACGGCGACGAACCGCGCCAGGGCGAGCCCGGCCGTCCGGTCGCCGTGGCTGTCGTCGATCAGTGCGAACAGCGTCAGCGCGTTCACGGCGTTGAGCGCGGCGTGGCACCACACCCCCGCCACGGCCCATCGGACCGCCTGCGGCATCCCCTCGCCGGAACGCTGACCCGCCATCCCCGACCACCCCCGGTTCCCTGTTCGCGGCCGTGACGCTGTAACGGAGAGGATCGGTGTGCGGCGGAGAGCCTGTCAATTGCCAACTCAGTTGAATGGTAAGAGTTTTGGCCTATGCTCCGGGCATTGTCAGGGCCCTGTCGGGGGCGTCGGGGCCGTCCGGGTGCCCTGTCGGAGGCCTGTGCGTCGCCGGAGCCGTGCCGGACGCCCGCCCGCGGCGGCCGGGGACGGCGCGCGGGACGCCCGATCCGGCCCGGTCACCACAGGTCGCCGTCCCGCCAGTCGCAGGCCAGGCCGCCGTCGAGGTCCAGCGGCGCCGGTCCCGGCAGGACGAACACGCCGCCCTCCTCCTCCGGAGTGGCGGTGAGACCGGTCGGGGTGAGCGCCGACAGCGGCCCGCGCCACGGCTGCCAGCCGCGCGCCCGGTAGAACTCCGACGCCCCGTCCGAGGCCGAGAGCGCCCCGCAGTCGTACGCGCCGCGCAGCACCGACTCCAGGGCCGCCATCAGCGCCGCGCCGTGGCCCCGGCGCCGCCGGTCCGCGCGCACGCCGACCCCCTCGACGTACCCCGCGCGCAGCGCCCGCCCGCCGTGCAGGAGCCGCCGCTGCACCACCGCGCCGTGGCCGATCGGCACCCCGTCCTCCAGGACCAGGGCGTGCACCCCGCCGAGCGCGTGCTCCCAGTCCTCGTCCGTCAGGTCACCCTCGAACGCCTCGTCCAGCAGGGCCCGGACGGCCCGCCGGGTGGTGGCGTCGAGCTCCGCCGTGTGGAGCGTCCGCACCTCGGTCATGCCGTCGATCCTCGCACGCGGACCCGGCGGGGCGGGTCCGTACGGTCACCCCGTACGGCGACCTCGCGAGGCGGGCCCGCTCCCGCGACCTCGCCCGGGCACCGCGTGCGGCCGAAGCGTGCGGCCGAGCGGGGAAATTCAGTGGCGTCCGAACAGCCGGCCGGGATAGGACAGGGAGCCATGAACGCCACCTCCGTTCCCCTGGAACCACAGCCCTTCGTCCGCACCACGCTGGACCTGGGCGACATCGTGCTGCGGCCGTGGGGCCGGGAGACGGCCCGGGGCGCCGGTGTGGTCGACGCGCTGGTCTCCGCGGCGGACGACCCCGACATCGCCCTGTGGAACCCCATCGCGGTCGTCGCCCGGGAGGACGTCGAGGCCCGGATGGACCGCTACGACGCCCGCTGGGACAGCGGGGAGGCCGCCACGTTCGCCGTGCTGGACGCGGCGGAGGGCGCGCTGCTGGGAGCGTGCAACCTGCGCTGGGTCGACCGGTCCGACGGCCTGGCGATGATCGGCTACTGGATGCTGCCGGCGGCCCGCGGCCGGGGCGTCGCCACCCGGGCCACCCTGGCCGTCACCCGCTGGGGCATCCGTACGGCCGGGGCGCGGCGAATAGAGATCGCCCACGCCGTCGGGAACGGGCCCTCCTGCCGGGTGGCGGAGCGCTGCGGCTACCCGGCGGAGGGCACCCTGCGGGACTCCCACCGCTTCGGCGACGGGAAGTACCACGACGAGCACCTCCACGCCCGCCTCGCCACCGACCCCGAGCCGGCCTAGCGACCCGGGGCACGGCGACCCGGGCAGTGGGCAGTGGGCAGCGGGCACCGAATGCCGAGTACCGACCCGCGCCCACCCGTCCATCCGCCCCACCACACCTCGGTGCCCGCCCCCGCCACACGCCCACGCCCGGCCCGCCGCCGCGCCGGACCCGGTGACGGTGAGCGACCCGGGTGCGTCCGGGCCTATCGTGGAAGGGCACGGCACGCGCGACGCCGCACCGGGCGCCCGCGTGGATCGCAGGGAAGCGGAACGCAGGAAGAGGTGGGCCATGACGGTCATCTCGGCAGCGCTCTTCGGCGTGGGCGGCACCCTGGTCGAGCCCGGCCGACCACCCGGGCCCGATGCCCGTCCCCGTCCGCTGGCGGGCGCCGTCGACCTGCTGCGCGAGTGCGCGGCCCGGGGCTGGACGGTCGTGCTCACCGCGCCGGCGGCGGGGCTGGACGGCCTGCCGGCGCTGACCGTGACCAGGCCAGCCCCGGATCCGGTCCGTTCGGCCCTGGGCCTGGTCGGGGCCGAGGCCGCGCACGCGGTCTGCGTGGCCGGCGGCATCCGGGAGGTGCTCGCGGCCCGGCAGGCGGGAGTGCCGTGCGTGGCGGTGGAGTCCGGGGGCGTCGCCGGTCCGCTGCTGCGGGCGGCCGGCGCGACCGAGGTGCACCGGGACGCGCCCGCCCTGCTGCGCGTGCTGGACGACAGCCTGCTCGCCCGGCCACGGGCGTTCGGTCCGGCCACACCCCGCTCCGGGCCCGTCGAACGTTCCGGGAGCTTCGCCGGCGGCTAGCGCAGGCCCGCATCCGGGCACCCGCCCGGCTGCGATGACGTCACCGAGGTGTCGGAGGTGGCCGATATGGACGGACCAGCGTTGAGCGGACGGGAGCGCCGCCTGCTGGAGGAGATCGAGTCCGATCTGCGCCATGACGCTCGCCTGGAGCGGCAATTGCGCACGATGGGCGCCAAGCGCCAGCACAAGCTGTGGAACGCGATACGCCGGATACCACCGGCGGCGGTCATGATGGTCACGGCGATGACGGCGATCTGCCTCAGCGTCGGCGCCCGCACTCCCACCGCGCCGGTGATCACGGCCGTGACGGTGGTGTGGACGGTCACGGTGGCGCTCTCGATCGGCGTGACGGTCGTGCTGCGCCGCAAGCGCGGACAGGGCCCGGTGGAGGCGCCCCGGGAGAGCTGGAGTCCGGAGGAGCGGCGTGCGCGTCGGCCCTGGGACGACCGGGACGGGCGGTCGGGGCCGCCGGAGCTGACCTGAGGGCGGAGCTGACATGAGTACCGATCTCCGCGAGTACCGCCCGAACTCGCACCACGCCGCCGACCTGAGCCTGGTGGGCTACGAGGCGGAGGCCACCGACGGCCCGCTCGGGCAGGTAGAACGCGACGCCGGCGACCACCTGGTGGTCGACACCGGCCCCTGGATGCCCGGGGGACGGGTGCTGGTGCCGGTCGGGCTGGTCGCCCGCGTCGACCACCTCGAACGGGTCGTGCACCTGGACTGCCCCCGCGCCCGGATCCGCTCCGCCCCGACGACGGCCACGGTGGAGCTGAACGGCGGCACCCGGCCGGGCCGTGGGCCGTACGGTGACGGCCCGCGTCCCGAAGGCCCGCGTCCCGAGGACCCCCGGCCCGAAGGCCTCCGCCGTGACGGCTCCCGTCACGGTGCCCACCGCGACCGTCCCGGGTGATCCACGTGGGTGCCCCGCTGGTCACGCTCACCGGCCGGACCGTCGCCTTCCTGGTCGCGTCGAAGGGCGTCGAACAGGCCGAACTCACCTCGCCCTGGCAGGCGGTCGCCGAGGCAGGCGGCCGGCCCCGGCTGCTCTCCACCCGGCCCGGCCGGGTCCAGGCCTTCGCACACCTCGACCGTGCCGACACCTTCGCGGTCGACCTCCCGGTGGCCGAGGCCGACCCCGCCGAGTACGACGGGCTGGTGCTGCCGGGCGGCGTCGCCAACGCCGACTTCCTCCGGGCCGACCCGGCCGCCGTCGGCTTCGTCCGGGAGTTCTGCGGGTCGGGCCGCCCGGTCGCCGTGATCTGCCACGGTCCCTGGACGCTGGTCGAGGCGGACGTGCTGCGCGGCCGGACGCTGACCTCCTGGCCGAGCATCCGCACCGACCTGGTCAACGCGGGGGCGCGCTGGGTGGACGAGGAGGTGCACGTCTGCCGCGACGGCCCGGGCCCGCTGATCTCCAGCCGGAAACCCGCCGACCTGCCCGTCTTCAACGAGACCCTGGTGACCGAGTTCGCCCATGCCGCGCCGGTACGGCACGGGTGACCGGACGGTCGGCCTGCGGGGTCCCTCGGCCCTGTCCCGGTCGGAGCCTGGTCGGGCCCGGCCCGGTCGCCGCACGGCCGGGCCCTCTCAATCGCCGCGCAGCCGGACGAAAACGGCGGCCGGCGGGCGACCGGTGACCCGGACCTCGGCCCGCACCCGGTCGGTGAGCGGGTGGACCGTCCCGTGCTCCGGGTCCCGGGCCGGCGGTCCCACCAGCCCGGCGCCGACCTCGGCGACCTGACGGGCCTGGACCGCGGTCAACGGGGGAGAGGAGAGCAGCACCCGGCCGTCGTCCAGCTCCAGCACCAGCGCGCGGGGCCGGGTCGCCGTGCCGGTGAGAGCGCGGACGGTCGCGTCCACGGTGTCGCCGCTGCGGTACTTCACCCAGACCCGGCCCGCGCCGCGCGCCCGGTACGCCGAGCCGGCCGCCTTGCACACCAGGCCCTCCACCCCGGTCTCGGCGAGCTGCTCCATCCAGGCCATGGCCTCGGCCCGGTCGGTGGTCGCCAGTACCGGCTGCACCGGGGGTGGCACCCCGTCGAGCGCGTCGAGCAGCAGTCGGCGCCGTTCGGTGAGCGGCCGCGCCCGGACGTCCCGGCCCGGCACCGCCAGGACGTCGAAGGCCACCAGGCCGAGCACCACCTCGTCCGCCTGCCGGGTCTGCCGGATGCGCAGCAGCTCCTCGAAGGCGAACCGCCCCTCCCGCCACGCCACCAGCTCCGCGTCCAGCACCAGTCCGGCGGGCAGCCGGGCGACGGCGGCCGCGACGGCCGGGAACTCGGGCGCGAGGTCCCGGCCGGAGCGGGACTGCAGGACCGGCGGGGCGTCCCCGCGGGCGAAGGCCACGCACCGGAAGCCGTCCATCTTGAGCTCGTACTGCACCCCGTCCCCGCCGAGGCCGTCCTCGTCGGGGACGGCGGTCACGGTGGCCGGGCGCATCACCTCGACCAGGGGCGTGAGGACGATGGTGCGCGCCGGAGCGGCGGGGGACTCCGAGGGCGCGGGCGGCTCGGGCCCACCGTCGCGTACGGCCGCCCGCGCACCTCCACCCGGTTTCCCGGCCGCACCCGCCGCACCCGGCGCCTCCGCCTCCACCGCCGCGGGGGACTCCGGGAGCGGGCGGGCCCGTACCGGGTCGAGCAGCGGGGCGAACAGGT
Organism: Kitasatospora sp. NPDC004240; assembly: GCF_053603215.1. NCBI lineage: Bacteria > Bacillati > Actinomycetota > Actinomycetes > Kitasatosporales > Streptomycetaceae > Kitasatospora > Kitasatospora sp. NPDC004240. The sequence continues at coordinate 79,348 of NZ_JBSGFD010000010.1, forward strand.
CACCCAGCTCCGCCACCCGGGCCGGGACCTCGGCGATGGTGAACGTCAGCTCCCCCACCGAACCGGCGGCCGCCAGCTCGTCCCAGGTGAGCGGGGTGGAGACGGTGGGCCGCTCGCGGGCCCGCACGGTGTAGGGCGCGGCCGTGGTCTTCCTCGCCACGTTCTGCGACCAGTCGACGAACACCCGACCGGTCCGCCGGGCCTTCGCCATGGAGTGCACGACCAGTTCGGGGTGCTCGGCCTCCAGTGCGGCGGCGAGCGCCTTCGCGTACCCGGAGACCGCGGCGCTCGGGGTCGGCTCCAGCGGGACCAGCAGGTGCAGGCCCTTGGAACCGGAGGTCTTGACCCAGGCCTCCAGGCCGTCCGCGGCCAGCCGTTCGCGCAGCAGCCCGGCCACCGTGCGGCAGGTCAGCAGGTCGGCGCCCTGCCCGGGGTCGAGGTCCAGCACCAGCCGGTCGGCCAGGCCCGGCGCCGCGGCGTGCCACTGCGGCACGTGCAGTTCCAGGCAGCCGAGGTTGGCCGCCCACAGCAGGGCCGCGCCGTCCGACAGCAGGACCTGCCGCAGCGGCCCGCTGTCGCTCGGCACCTCGACCGTGCGGACCCAGTCGGGCGTGCCGGCGGGCGGGTTCTTGGCGATGAACCGCTCTCCGTCCACCCCCTCCGGGCAGCGCAGGAACGACAGCGGGCGGTCCCGCAGGTGGGGGAGGAGCGCGGGGTGGACGGCGGCGTAGTAGTTCAGCACCTCGCCCTTGAGCGTGCCGGTGCGCGGGAAGTACACCTTGTCGAGGTGCGACAGCGCGAGGGTGCGCCCGTCCACCACCAGCTGCGGCATCGCGGCCTCCCGCGGACACGCCCGGGAGGGGACGCTCCCGGGGACGAGGCCCCCGGGGTCGAGTCTGCCGGTCCCCGGCCTACCCCGCCAGCAGCGCCCGCGCGGTGCGGACCAGCTCCTCGTCGGAGTCCGGGTCGCGCTCGCCGGCCAGGCCCGAACGGAACAGTGAGGAGCCCTCCATCAGCATCACGAAGACCCGCGCCCGGGCCCGGCACCGCTCCACCGGCAGTGCGGGCGCCCGGCACGCCAGGAACTCGGCGACCCGCTCGCCGTAACGGTCGTAGAAGCCCCGGACGGCCGCGGCCACCGCCTCGTCGCGGGCCGCGAGCGCCCACACCTCGGCGAACAGCCGCACCAGCCGCGGATCGTCGTGGTCGGCCAGCAACGCGCGGACCACCGCCGTGCTGTCGGGCGGCCCGTCGGCCCGGCGTTCCAGCAGCGGGGCGAGCCGCTGCTCCGACCGCCCGAGCACCCGTTCCAGCAGTGCGCCCACCAGATCGGAGCGGGCCGGGAAGTAGTACTGCAGGTGCCCCAGCCGTACGCCGGCCGCCGTCGCGACCGCCCGCATCGACAGCTCGGCGCTGCCGGCGGTGACCAGCAACTCCTCGGCGAAGTCCAGCAGCTGGGCGCGCCGCTGCTCGCCCTTCGCGCCCCGGCCTGCCTTTCCGCTCCCGCCGCCCTCGCTGCCACCCGCGCCGTCCGTGCCACCCGCGCCGTCCGTGCCGCTCATGCCGCGGCCCGCCCGGGCTCCTCGGCGCCGTCCGCGCCGGCCGCCGCCCCGGTGACCCGTACGCCGACGCCCAGCCCGGTGAGCTCGTCGAGCACGCGCTCCGGCCGGGGCGTCTGCTCGGGGAAGGCCACGCCCATCGGCGGCTCCGCGCCGTCCGTGCCCAGCACCCGGCGCAGCCCCAGCAGCGCGCCGACCGCCGTCAGGTGCGCCTGCCCGGCCCGGTCCTCCAGGACGGCGCTCAGGGTCCGGCCGCCGCGGGTCACGTCGATGCGCAGCCGGGCCACGCCGCCCTCGCCGGGCGAGTACAGCATCGCCCGGCGGGCCGGTTCCCAGCGCTCGCCGCGGCCCCAGCGGAAGAACCCGAGCCGCTTGGCGGCCAGCAGGGCGGAGGTGCTGGCGGCGGAGCTGAAGCCGATCCGGGTGGTGGCCGTGGTGACCCCGAGGGTGAGCGGCAGGGTGAACTGCTCGGGCGTGTCGATCCGGGCGACCTTGGTCGGCACGGCGTCGACCCCACCGGCCCCCGCAACGCGACCGGCCCCCGCAGCGCGACCGGTCTGCGCACCCGAAACGGCACCCACCGCGGGCCCGGCCCCGCCGATCAGCACCTTGCGCGGGTCGCTCAGCGGGGCCACCGAGAACCGCCGCCCGTCCACCATCACCTCGAAGTCCAGGCCGAGCCGGTCCATGAACTCCACCGAGTCGGCGCCCGCGCGGTCCGCGAGGTCCCAGCGGACGGCGGTCTCGACGGTGTCCGCCCCGCCCAGGCGCTGCGCCAGCGCGGCCGTGACCAGGCTGCTCACCCCGCCCATCCAGGCCGAGGAGAGCAGGACCGGCGCGGTCGGCCGCAGCAGCGCGGCCACCGTGGCGGCCCGCTGGAGCCGCGCGGTCCAGCGGGTCACGTCCACGTACGGCACCCCGGCGGTGGCGGCGGCGCGCAGCACCCGGTCGTCCGGGTCGTTCACCACACTCACCACGGCCCGGACGGAGGCCTCGAAGGGTGCGGGGTCGGCGAGGTCCCAGCGCCGGGCGCGGACGTCGGGGCCGAGCAGCCCGGCCAGGGCCGCCCCGCGCTCCTCGGAGCGCCCGGCCAGCAGCAGGGGCCAGTGCGGTGCGGCGAGCCGTGCGAGCTCCGCGCCGACGGTGCCGTAGCCGCCGACGAGCAGGACGGGGGCCTGGGGATCGAACGTCAGGTTGTCGGTCATGCGGATGAGAATAGGTCACTCGACCTAAAAGTGCGATCAGTGGCCGCCGCGGCCGGTCGCGACCAGGGCGTGGGCGTCCCGGAGCAGGACTTCCACGCGGTCCCAGTCCGGCGGCCCGGCGTCGAGACGGACGCCCACCCAGCCGCGGTGGCCCACGTACGGCGGCCGGAAGTAGCGCTCCGGCTCCTCGGCCACCATGGCCGCCTGCGCCCCGGGCGGGGCCGGGCACCAGAAGGCGAGCACGTCGTCGTGGTGGTGGTCGGCGAACATGGCGAAGACCCGCCCGCGCCGGCCGGGCCCGGTGAACCAGGTGGGCTCGCCGTGGCTGATCCGTTCCTCGGCCTCCGGGAAGGCCAGGCAGATCGTCCGGAGGCGGTCGAGCGGGTCGGCCATCGGACTCACGCCTCCTCGGCGGTCGCGGCCGGGCCCGTCGGACCCTTCGCCGGGGAGCCCGTGGACGATCCCGCCGACGACCCGACCCCCGTCGGTCCGGCCGGCCGCGGGGTGCCCGGGTAGCTGCCGAAGTACCAGAGGTTGCCCTCCGGGTCACGGGCCGCGAAGTCGAGCGAGCCGTAGTCCGTCCGGTGCAGGTCGGTGGTGATCCGCGCCCCGGCCGCCGCCGCGCGGTCGTGCAGGGCCGCGGGGTCGGCGGTGACCACGTAGGCGGTGAAGCCGCCGGGGCCGCCCGGCCAGGCCTCGCCGTCCGCCGGGTCCTCACGATCGGAGCCGAGCATCACCCCGCCTCCCTCCGGCCAGGCCAGCTCGGCGTGGGCGACGAAGGAGTCCTCCCCGTAGGCGACGACCTCCTCGAAGCCGAAGGCGTCCACCAGGAAGCGGATCAGCGCCCGGGCGTCGCGGGCGCGCAGGCTCGGCCAGACCTGCGGGGCGGGGGCGGGGGCGGCAGCGGTGTCGGTCATGGTCGGATACCTCCTCGATACGCGGCCCGACGACGGTCCCGGCCGCGGAGGGATCACCGGGCGGGACGCCGGGCCGGGCCCGGTCGTCGAGCCGGGGCCCGGTCGGGCCCGTGCTCACGCCACCCACTCTGGCTCCGGCACCCCGCTCCCGCCTTGGACGTTTCGGAACTTCACGCTCGCGCCGCCCTCGGCCGCCAGCCAGGCGCTCGGCGCGCTCCCGGCCAGTGCCCGGAACTCCCGGGCCAGGTGCGCCTGGTCGAAGTACCCGCAGCGCACCGCGAGCTCCGCCAGCCGCGGCGGGGGCGCGGCCGCGGGCTCGGTGAGCAGCCACCGGGCCCGGTCGAAACGGATCACCCGGGCGGCCGCCTTCGGGGTCAGGCCGGTCTCGCGGCGGAAGCGGTCCTGGAGGTGGCGGCTGCTCCAGCCGGCCTCCCGGGCGAGCTCCGCGACCGGCCGCGCGCCGCCCGTGCGCAGCAGCGTCCGCCACGCCCAGCGGACCTCGGGCGGCACCTCCTCGGGCAGTTCGGGTGCGGCGCCCCGGCCCGGTCCGGCGGTGCGCAGCAGGTCCAGCAGCATCCCGTCCAGCAGCGCGAAGCGGCCCGCCCAGTCGCCGGCCGTCAGCAGTCCCTCCCGCAACCGCTCGCCGAGCGGCCCGAGGACGGCCTCCGCCGGCAGGTCGAGTCCGCCGAACTCCCCGGCGGGCAGCCCGAAGAGGGCCCGCGCGGCCAGCGGGCGGACGGCGATCTGCACCCCCGACTGCCGTCCGGTGTGGGTGATCAGCGCGGGGGTGGTGTGCAGTCCGCCGAGCAGCGCCGCGTACGAGTCCGGGCGCTGGGCCGGATCCGGGTGGGCGGCGATCACCAGCGGATCGTCCAGGGTGAGGATGAAGGTCAGGTAGGGCGAGGGCAGGCCCCGGTGCACGGCGGGGGCGACGCCCCGCTGCCGGTAGCCGGAGTACCAGGCCACGTACGGGCGCAGCGCCGTGGCGGGCAGCGCGCGTACGGCCTCGTCGACGACGACGTCCGTGGTCACCCTCCCAGTATCGGCGCGGGGCCGGTCGCGAGAATGCCACGGGGTGGTGCGTCCGGAACGCCGTGAGGGGCGTCCGTGGGGGCCGGCGGCCGGGGCCGAGCCGTTGTGGTCGTGCTCGCCGGGCGGAGTCGCCCGGCGCTGCCTATGGTGTTGGCAGGCACGCACTCGGGGCAGTCCGAGGGCCCATGCCCAGGGGGCAGACCTGAGGAGGAATCCCAGTGACCACAGCTCGTGACATCATGCACCGCGGCGCCCAGTGCATCCGCGCCGACCAGACGCTCGCCGAAGCCGCCATGATGATGCGCGACATGAACGTCGGCGCGCTGCCCATCTGCGGCGACGACCAGAAGCTCAAGGGAATCATCACCGACCGGGACATCGTGCTGCGATGTATCGCCGAGGGCATGGACCCGTCGTCGATGCGGGCGATGGACCTCGCGGGTCACCTGCACTGCGTCCGGGCCGACGACAGCATGGACGACGTGCTGCGGAAGATGGAGCAGCACCAGATCCGCCGGATCCCGGTGATCGACGACGACCGCCTGGTCGGCATGATCAGCGAGGCCGACATCGCGATGGGTCATCGTGACGGCCAGCGGCTGACCGACCAGCAGATCATCGACTTCATGGACAGCATCTACATGAAGCGGTGAACCGGCGGCGGAACCCCCGCCCCGAGGAGGCCCCCGCGCAGCGCCGCGCGGGGGCCTTCCGCGTGTCCGCCCGCGGCGTTCCCGGGTGTGGCCCGGCCTCACCATGCGCGATGTACAGAATTCTTGACACGGTGTCCGGTCTGCTTGACACTCCCAGGCATGGGGATTTCCTTCTCTCGGGGAGTGGAGATGGCGTTCGGGGACATGGCGTTGGAGGAGAAGCGCGCCTGGATCATGGCGGCGGTGACCGTCGCCGCCTACGGTGCCTACCTGACGGTGGTGCTGGGGCGCCCGGCGGACGGGCCGCTGGCGGGGACGCCGTACGTGGCGGCGCTGCTGTGGAGCGTGGGTGCGGCGATCGTGGCGTCGATCGTGCTGCACATCGCGGCGGCCGCGCTGTCGCCGGCCGAGGAATCGGTCAGGGACCAGCGGGACCGCGAGATCCACCGCTTCGGCGAGCACGTGGGGCAGTCCTTCGTCGTCATCGGCGGGGTCACCGCGCTGGTGCTGGCGATGGTGGAGGCCGACCCGTTCTGGATCGCCAACGCGCTGTACCTGGCGTTCGTGCTGGCCGGGCTGCTGGGCTCGGCCGCCAAGATCGCCGCGTACCGGCAGGGACTCCACCCGTGGTGAGGGCGACCAGGGTCACCAACACGATCCGGGCGCTGCGGTTCGCCCGCGACGAGATGACCCAGGCCGAGCTCGCCCGCCGGATCGGCGTGACCCGGCAGACGGTCATCGCCATCGAACAGGGCCGCTACTCGCCGTCCCTGGAGACCGCGTTCCAGATCGCCCGGGTCTTCGCCGTCCCACTCGACGACGTCTTCCAGTACCCGGACGGCGACCACCACGCGGACAACGGCCACCACCCGGACAACGACCGCACGAGCACCGTCGGCGGCGCGCACGACGGCACCACGGGCAGCGGGAACGAGGGGGAGAAGCGATGAAGGCGATCGTCCAGGACGTCTACGGGCCGCCCGAGGTGCTGCGGCTCGGCGAGGTCGACCGGCCGGTGCCCGGCCGCGGCGAGGTGCTGCTCCGGGTCCGTGCGGCCGCGGTCGACGCGGGCGTGTGGCACCTGATGGCGGGCCTGCCCTACGCCATCCGGCTGGCCGGCTTCGGCGTACGGGCGCCGAAGAACCCGGTGCGCGGATTGGACGTCGCCGGGACCGTCGAGGCGGTCGGCCCCGAGGTGACCGGACTGCGGCCCGGCGACGAGGTGTACGGGAGCGCCGACGGCTCCTTCGCCGAGTACGCCCGTGCCCGGGCGGACCGGCTGGCCCCGAAGCCGGCCGGGCTCGACTGGGAGCAGGCGGCCGCCGTCCCGGTCTCGGGGTGCACCGCGCTGCAGGCGCTGCGCGACCGGGGACGGGTGGCGGCCGGGCAGCGGGTGCTGGTGATCGGGGCGGGCGGCGGCGTCGGGACCTTCGCGGTGCAGTTGGCCAAGGCGTTCGACGCGCGGGTGACCGCCGTGTGCAGCGGCGGCAAGGCGGAGCGCGTCCGGGCGATCGGGGCCGACGAGGTGATCGACCACACCCGGGAGGACCCGCTGGCCGCGGCCGGCCGCTACGACCTGATCCTCGACATCGCCGGGAACCGTCCGCTGGGGCGGCTGCGGCGGGCGCTCACCGTGCGCGGGACGCTGGTGATCGTCGGCGGCGAGGCCGGGGGCCGGATGCTGGGCGGCAACGACCGGCAGCTGCGGGCGCTGCTGCTGTCGCCGTTCCTGCGCCGGCGGCTGACCACGCTCGCCGCGACCCAGCGCCGCGCCGATCTGCTGCGGCTCGGCGAACTGATCGAGGCGGGTTCGGTGCGACCGGTGATCGACCGGGTGCTGCCGCTGGCGGAGGTGCCGGAGGCGGTCCGGCTGCTGAGGGCCGGGCAGGTGTGCGGGAAGATCGCCATCCGGATCGGGGACTGACCGTGCCGGTCCGTCCGCGGGTATGACGATGCCGCCGCACCCGGTGTGGGGTGCGGCGGCGTCGTCATGGTGGCTCTACTTGGTGAGGCCGGCCTTGACGGAGCAGACGGGCCAGGCGCCGGGGCCCTGGGCGGCGAGGACCTTCTCGCCGATGGC
>NZ_JBSGFD010000011.1:0-84094 GCF_053603215.1 Kitasatospora sp. NPDC004240
CAGGGGGACCTCCGGGAAGGGGCGACCGAGAGCACCGCCAAGACCACCCCACGACCACCGCCCTGGTGACCCGCGCCCGCGAGCTGCGCTCGCTCGGCCACCCCGACGCCGACCGGCACTGGGCGCGGATCGCCGAGCTGCTCGACGCCGCGGAGACCGACGGCGACATCGCCCTCGACCCCGCGCTCGGCCCGGTGGCGCGGCTGCGCGCCGACGTCGCCGAGTACCGCACCCACGACGCCCTGGACAAGGAGGACTGGGTCCGCGCCCGGGAGCAACTCGCCGCCGTCGCCGACCTCTTCGACCAGGCCGGCCAGCACGGTCACGCGCTGGCCGTCCGGGCCCGCGCCCTGGTCGTCGACCTCGACGAGGAGAAGGGCCACCCGGCCGACCGGCCCGCCCTGGACGAACTCCTGGCCGCCGCCGAGGCCCTGCCCGCCGGCGCCCTGGAGCCGGACGACCACCTGCTGATCCTCCAGTGCCGGGCGTTCGCCGCCCACCACGAGCTGGTCGCCGCGCTGTCCGGCCCGGAGGACGAGGAGAGCGGCCCGGAGCACACGGAGGAGGACGGCCCGGAGCGCACCGACGAGGACGGCGAGCCGCAGGGCCCGCCGGCCGAGCTGGTGGAACGCTTCACCACCCTCGTCGCCGCCTACCGCGCCGCGGGCGAGGCGCACGGCTCCGTCCGCCGCACCGCCACCGCCCGACAGTTCACCGCCGACCTCGCCGCCCGGCAGGGCCGGCTGGACGAGGCCGAGGCCGAACTCCACGAGATCCTCGGCCTGCTGGAGGACGGCGACCTGCCCTGGCACGCCCCGCGCAGCCTCGGCCTGCTCGGGCAGGTACTGTTCCACAAGGGGCAACTGCCCGAGGCCGCCGAGGTGTTCCACCGGGCGATCGCCGAGGCCACCCGCTGGGCCGACGACGACTTCCCGTACGGCGCCACCTACATGCTGCTCGGCCACGTCAGCGCGCTGACCGGCGAGACCGGCGCGGCGGTCCGTTCGCTCTCCGAGGCGGCCGCCCGCTTCGACCGGGACGGCAAGACCGCCGAGGCCGCCGAGACCCGGCTGCAGCTCGGCAACGTGTTGCGCGGCACCGGCCGGGCCGCGGACGCGGTCGCCGTGCTGGAGTCCGTGCTCGGCGACCCCGCCGTTCCCGCGGCCGTGGACGAGCGGATGCTCGCCCAGATCCGCCTGGACCTCGCCCGGGGCCTTTCCGAACTGGAGGAGTACCGCGACGCGGCCGAGGAGTTCCTGCGGCTCGCCGACTCCGTCGCCGGCTGGGAGGACCAGGACACCCACACCATGGCCGCCGCCGAGGCCACGGTCGCGCTCGCCGCGGCCGGGCACTGGGACGCCGTCGACGCCGCCCGCGAACGCGCCCTCGCCTCCCACACCAGGGCCCCCCGGCCCGACCAGGTCTCCGCGATGCTGCGCGAGATCGCCCGGCTCACCGTCGAGGCCCAGGGCCCCGACGGCCTCCCCGCCGCCCTGGAACGGCTGGCCGAGGCGGACGCCCTGCGCGAGCGGGCCGAGGAGCAGGGTCTGCCGCACACCGGCTGGTACCTGCGCGGCGCCGCCCACTACGAGCGGGCCAAGGTGTACATCCGGGTGGACCGCCCCGAGGAGGCGCTCGCCTCCGTCGAACTGGCGATCACCGCGTACGAGGTCGGCGGCGAGGAGGCCGAACGCCCGCGTGCCGAGGCCACCCGGATCGCGGCCATGATCGAGGGCAACGCCCTGGGCCGGCCGGGCGCCGCCCGCGCCCGCCTGGCCGCCGCCATCGAACGCTGCCGTGCGGCCGACCTGCCGGACGCGGTGGAGATCCTCTCCTCCCTCCACGACCACCTCGCCCAGCCCCACACCCGCGACTGACCCCCACCGCCCGCCCCGCCCCCGGCCCACCGGGAGGCGGGGCGGCGGCGTTCCCGGGGGAGGGGAGTGGGGGTTTCGGCTTGACGACCGCGTGGTGGGGAGGTGGCTGGAAGGGGTGGCGGTCGGGTGGGCGGGGCGGCGGCGTTCCCCGGGGGGCGGGGGTCTCGGTTCTACGACGGCGAGGTGGGGTGAGTGGGAGGGGCGGCCGGCTGGGCGGGGCGGCCGTGTGTCCGGGCCGGGGTGCGGGTGGGCGCACGGCTCGGCGGAGGTGCTCCGGGGGCGAAGTGGCCCAGTGAAACATGGCCGGAATGGACCGAGGTGGTGGGCCGGTCGCTTCCTAGGGTGGAAGGAGAAGGGCTTCCCCGTGGAGAGGAACTGGTGTCATGACGACGCGTGCCGATGTGTGGCTGGACCCGATCTGCCCCTGGGCCTGGGTGACGTCCCGCTGGCTGGTGGAGGTACGTGAGCAGCGCGACGTCGACCTGCGCTACCACGTGCTGAGCCTGTCCGCGCTGAACGAGGGCCGCAAGGGCCTGGAGTCCTGGTACAAGAAGTGGCTGAGCACCGGCTGGGGCCCCGCCCGGGTGCTGATCGCGGCGGAGGCCGAGGCCGGCAACGCGGTGGTCGGCCCGCTGTACGAGGCCCTGGGCGAGCGGCTGCACACCCAGAAGGCCCGGCGCAGCCGCAAGACCTACGAGGCCGCGCTGGCCGAGGTGGGCCTGCCGCTGGAGCTGGCCGCTGCGGCCGACTCGGAGGAGTGGGACTCCGTCCTGCGGGAGAGCAACAAGGCGGGTCTGGCCCCGGTGGGCGAGGACCTCGGTACGCCGACCATCCACTTCCCGCAGCCGGACGGCACGGTGTCCGCGTTCTTCGGCCCGGTGGTCGCCCCGGTGCCGCGCGGCGAGGCGGCGGGCCGGCTCTGGGACGGCGTGGTGGCGCTGTCCGGGATCGACGGCTTCTACGAGCTGAAGCGTTCCCGCACCCGCCCGCCGACGGTCGACTGACCGCTCCTCACCTGTCACGGCGACCGAAGCCTCACGGCGACCGAAGCCTCACGGCGACCGAAGGGCCGCCCCCGGATCCCGGGGGCGGCCCTCGCGCGTCAGGGGAGCGGGAGGAGTTCGGTCGACAGGTAGCTCTGGGCGTTGTAGATGGTCCTCTCGGTGTCGAGGATGGCGCGGCGGCCGTGCATGACCCGGGTGTTGTCGATCAGGGCGACGTCGCCGTCCTGCCACTCCAGGTCCTCGGTGGCGGTCTCGGTGAGGTGGCGCCAGCGGTCGAGCAGGGCGGGGTCGAGCGGGGTGCCGTCGGCGAAGGTGATGGTGGGGGTCTCGTAGTTGTAGGAGGGGCCGAAGACGCTGTTGGCCCAGGAGGGGGTGTCGGAGAAGAGGCCGCCGTGGACGGCGGGGGTGCGGTAGGCGTAGGTGATGGAGCCGTCCGGGTTGAGGTCGATGGTGGTGGAGTCGGGGTCGTTGGCGAGGGCGGTGATGTCGTCGACGGTGATGGCCTCCAGGGGCTTGTCGCCGCCGAGGTGGTGGTGGACGAACGCGCGCCACTTGGCCTCCTCGACGACCCGGGAGTAGACGATGTCCTGGGCGAAGGGTGCCCGGTCGGTGTCGGTGGCGGAGCCCCAGACCCGTACGCCGTCGCAGACGGTGGTCTGGGAGCCGCGGGCGGCGGCCTTCTCGCAGAAGAACCAGGTGAGGTCGGGGCCGAAGGGGCTGTTGCCGTTCTCCAGGTGCAGGCCGACGGCCGCGGTGCCGGCGTCGACCATCTGGGCGACCTCGCCGCCGTGGAAGGACCGCGCCGGGTCGAGGGTGACCTTGCGGGAGTGCGCCTTGACGAAGGCGGAGAAGCTCCGCAGGTCCGGGCCGAAGCCGCGCAGCAGCAGGAACCCGGCCTCCGCGAGCAGTCCGGTGACGTACGCGGGCGGCAGCTCGGCGAGGGTGCGGGCGGCGGCGGGGGTGAGCAGCAGCCCGGTGCCGGTGCCGTACGACTCGACGGCGGCCGGCGCGGTGGTGGTGGCCGCGGTGGTGGACGTGGCGGTGGTCATGATGCCCTTCCGGTGGGGAGGAGGGCCGCCTGTACGGTGCTGCGCATCGGGCGGCCGGTGACGGTGAAGTACCTGCGGTAGAGCTCCTCGCTGCTGTGGACGAGGTGGACGGAGGAGACCCGCTCGACCTCCGAGAGGTGTTCGGCGCCGTACGCGGTGATCTCCCGTTCGGCGGTGGCGAGGTCGGTGCCGTGGTGGACCAGGAACAGGCCGTGCAGGGCGGACAGGCCGTCGCCGAAGACCACGGCGGCGTGCACGCAGGGGATCCGGGCGTACTGGGCCTCGACCCATTCGGGGGCGACGTTGCGGCCGGCGGCGGTGATGATGACGTTCTTCTTGCGGCCGGTGATCCGCAGGTAGCCGTCCTCGTCCCGGGTGGCGAGGTCGCCGGTGTGCAGCCAGCCGTCGGCGTCGAGGGCGAGGCTGGACGGGTCGTCACGGGTGTAGCCGGCGAACAACGAGGTGCTGCGGACGAGCAGTTCGCCGTCCTCGGCGATGCGGACGGTGACGTGGCCGAGCGGACGTCCGACGGTGCCGGGGCGGTGGGCGCGGGGGGTGTTCCAGCTGACCACGGAGCTGTTCTCGGAGAGGCCGTAGCCCTCGTACACGGGGATGCCGTGGTCGAGCAGCCGGGCCAGGGTGGACGGGTGGGAGGGGGCGCCGCCGCAGCAGATCAGCGGGACGCGGTCGGTGCCGAACAGGGTGGCGGCCACGGGTGCCCCGGCCTCGGCGGCGCGGTCGGCGGCGTGTTCGAGTTCGGTGACCACCGAGGGCGGGGCGACCAGCGCGGTCGGCCGGACCGCGGGCAGGTGGTGGAGCACCTCGCGGGCGGCGTCGGCGGCGGTGCCGACCAGGGCGGCCCGTTCGGGCAGCAGCACCACGGTGCCGCCGTCCAGCAGGACCAGGTAGAGGCCGGTGACCTGCTCGATGAGCAGGCTGAGCGGCACCATGGACAGGTAGCGGCGGAACGCGCCGGGCGGCATCTCGGCGCGCAGCGAGGCGAGCAGGGCGTCCAGGGCGGCGGAGCGGATGCGGACGCCCTTGGGGCGGGAGGTGGTCCCCGAGGTGTGGATGATCTTGCACTCGCGGTCCGCGGCGGCCTCCCGGCGCACCGGGAACTCCGGCCCCTCGGGCCCGAGTTGCGAACCGAGCTCGACCAGCCGGCCGGCGTCGAGACCGATCACCGGGCAGTCCGGGCGCAGCACCCGGCCGCGGCCCCACTCCTCCAGCCGGCGCAGCCCCGGCCCGTCGGCGAGGCAGAGGTCGGCGCTCTCCAGGAGGCCGGCCGCCTGCTCGTGCGAGAAGGCCAGCGGCACCGGGATCTCGACGTCCTCGGAGCCGAGCAGGGCGAGGTCGGCGATCACGCAGGCGGGGGTGTTGCCGCAGACCACGCCGATCCGCAGCGGCCCGGAGCGGGGTCGGCCGGCCAGCTCGCCGGCCAGGGCCCGCGCGGCGCCGATGACCTGACGGTAGCTCAGCGGTTCCTCGCCCAGCACCTCGACCAGCGGCCGGTCGCTGTCGGCGAGTTCGCGCAGCACCCGCTCAACGGCCCGCATGGCCGACCAGCTCCTCGGTGGGCGCGCCGGGCGTGAGGTCCAGCAGCGAGTAGCGGCCGGTCATCTCGGTGAACAGCCGGTGCAGCGCGTTCAGCGGGATCACCCCGACCTGCGGCGCCTGCTCGTAGTAGGAGCCCCAGCAGGCGCGCTCCTCCGCGTCGAGCACACCCGGGTCGGCCGGCGCGTACGGGACGAACTCGATGCCGACCCGGGCGAAGGTGGCGGTGAGCTGCCGGGTGGCGGTGCACAGGATGTACTCCATGCCCAGGCACCAGGCGACGATCGGGGTGAGCCGGATCAGCTCCAGGCCGGTGCGGCTGACCCGGGAGGCCAGCGAGCCGACCTCGACGATCCGCTCCCGGTCGACGGCGCCGCCGGACAGGTCCCGCAGCCGGCGCTCCAGCGGGCCGTCCAGGTAGCGCTCGGAGAAGAAGGGGCGGTCCGCGGAGCCGAAGGTCAGACCGGCGACCGCGAGCGGCGACCGGGTCGATCTGTCCTCCGCCGCCCCGGAGGACTCCTCGGACGCCTCCCGGGCCGCTTCCTCGTGGGCCACGAGGAAGCAGTCCGGCTCGGAGTGGACCTCGGCGCCGTACCAGCGGCCGTAGACGTCGCGCACGACGTCCGTGGACGAGTGCCAGGCGGGTGAGCCGCGCCGGGCAAGGGCGATCTTCATGAGCGGTGTCCCTCTCTGTCGTCGCCCGCCGGCGTCCCGGGGCCCTCACCCCGGAGGGAACCGCCGGCGAGTTACAGGTCGGCGCGCAGGCGGGCGAAGCGCAGGCGTTCGCGCTCGGCCTTGGGCATGGCGGCGACGACCTGGTCGTAGGAGTGGTCGGTCATCTCCTCGATCTCCTCGTCCGGCACCGAGCCGTCGAGGAGAACGGTGATCCAGTAGCGCTTGTTCATGTGGTAGCCGGGCAGCACGCTGCCCGTGAACCGCCCGCGCAGGTGGGCGGCGAGCTCGGGTTCGCACTTGAGCGTGACCCAGTCGGGCCGTTCGTCGGAGCCGTGCCGGACGATCGCGAACATCTTGCCGAGCACCCGGTAGACCATGGCGTCCGGGCCGAAGGGCTCGTCCTCGGTGGCCTCCGGCAGGCCGAGCGCGTAGTCGGCGAACCGTTCGGGATTCATCGCGGCGGAAGTCATGGTTCTGGTCACCCCTCGGTAGTGGTCGGGCCGCCCGGCGTCGGGGCGGCCGCTCCGGTCATCGTGCCAAAGCCCGTTGACCGGAGCGGCCGTTCCCCGACGGGCTCACCCCTGGCGGGTCGGGGAGGCGCCGGCCGGTGCGGTCGGGCAGACGTACGTGTCGTCGTCGGTGCCGGTCGCGAAGGGGTTCTCCGCGCAGGCGCCGACCATGCCGGCCGCCAGGGTGTCGCCGTCCTGCGGGTCGATCAGCAGGAAGGACCCGGTCTCCCGGTCGGTGGCGTACAGGTCGGGGGTGACCGGCCCGTCGGTGCGCACCGTGACGGTGGCGATGTCGTTGGCGGTGAGCTTCTCGGGGCCGTCCTCCCAGGAGAGCGCCCCGATGTCGAGGCGGCCGGGGATCGCGGTGACGATCGCCCGGACGGTCCGGGTGGTGTGCCGCAGCAGCACCCGGTCGCCGGCCCGCAGCGGACGGTCGGACAGGTGGCAGACGGTGGCGGAGACCTCGCGCACCGGCTCGGGCGCGCCCTCGGTGCCGGCCAGCAGGTCGCCGCGCGAGACGTCGACGTCGTCCTCCAGCCAGACGGTCACCGACTGCCCGGCCACGGCGACCTCGACGGCCTCGCCGAGCAGGTCGATGCCGCGGACCCGGCTGCGCTCGCCGGAGGGCAGCACGACCAGCTCGTCGCCGACGGACAGGGCGCCGGCGGCGAGGCGTCCCGCGTAGCCGCGGTAGCCGTGCCGGGACTCCCCGGGCGTGCGGATGACGTACTGGACGGGGAAGCGGACCGGGCGGCGGTGGTCGTCCTCGTCCAGCGGGACGGACTCCAGGTGGTCCAGCAGGGTCGGGCCGTGGTACCAGTCCATGTTCTCCGAGCGGTCGACCACGTTGTCGCCGAGCAGGGCGGAGACCGGGATCGCGGTGAACTCGGGGATGCCGAGGGTGGTGGCCAGCCGGGTGAACTCCGCGCCGATGTCGGCGAAGCGCTCGGCGTCCCAGTCGACCAGGTCGATCTTGTTGACGGCGAGGACCACCCGCGGCACCCGCAGCAGGGCGGCGACGGCGGCGTGCCGGCGGGTCTGCTCGACGATGCCGTGCCGGGCGTCCACCAGGATCACCGCGAGCTGCGCCGTGGAGGCGCCGGTGACCATGTTGCGGGTGTACTGCACGTGGCCGGGCGTGTCGGCGAGGATGAACCGCCGCTTGGCGGTGGCGAAGTAGCGGTACGCCACGTCGATGGTGATGCCCTGCTCGCGCTCGGCGCGCAGGCCGTCGGTGAGCAGGGCCAGGTCGGCCTGCTCCAGGCCGAGGTCCTTGGCGGCCTTGGTGACGGACTGCAGCTGGTCGCTGAGGACGGACTTGGAGTCGTACAGCAGCCGGCCGACCAGGGTGGACTTGCCGTCGTCGACGGATCCGGCGGTGGCGAGGCGGAGCAGGCCGACCTGCTCTCCGGTGGGGTGTGCGGCGCTCATTAGAAGTAACCCTCCCGCTTGCGGTCCTCCATCGCGGTCTCGGACATCCGGTCGTCGGCGCGGCTGGCGCCGCGCTCGGTGATCCGGGAGGCCGAGATCTCGGCGATGACGGCCTGGATGTCGGTGGCGTCGGACTCGACCGCGCCGGTGCAGGACATGTCGCCGACGGTGCGGTAGCGCACCTGGCGGACCTCGGTGGTCTCGCCCTGGCCGCCCCAGTCGCCGGGGGCCAGCCACATGCCGTCGCGGCGGAACACCTCGCGCCGGTGGGCGTAGTAGATCGCGGGGAGCTCGATGTCCTCCCGCTCGATGTACTGCCAGACGTCCAGCTCGGTCCAGTTGGAGAGCGGGAAGACCCGGACGTGGCCGCCGATGCGGTGCCGGCCGTTGTAGAGCGACCAGAGCTCGGGGCGCTGGTTGCGCGGGTCCCAGGCGCCGAACTCGTCGCGCTGGGAGAAGATCCGCTCCTTGGCGCGGGCCTTCTCCTCGTCGCGGCGGCCGCCGCCGAAGACCGCGTCGAACTTGTTGCCCTGGATGGCGTCCAGCAGCGGGACGGTCTGCAGCGGGTTGCGGGTGCCGTCGGGGCGCTCGCGCAGCCGGCCGTCGTCGATGTAGTCCTGGACGCTGGCCACGTGCAGCCGCAGCCCGTGGCGGGCCACCGTGCGGTCGCGGTACTCCAGGACCTCGGGGAAGTTGTGGCCGGTGTCCACGTGCAGCAGCCCGAAGGGCACGGGCGCCGGCGCGAAGGCCTTGCGGGCCAGGTGGAGCATCACGATGGAGTCCTTGCCGCCCGAGAAGAGCAGCACCGGCCGCTGGAACTCGGCCGCCACCTCCCGGATGATGTGGACCCCCTCGGCCTCCAGCGCGTCCAGGTGACTCAGGCGCGGGAGTGCGGGTGCGGTCAGGTCGGTCATGCCAGCCCCCTCTCGGTCAGTGCGGTGTGCAGCAGGTCGGTCGTCGCTTCGACGGTGTGCAGGTCGGTGTCGATCCTCAGTTCGGGGTGTTCGGGTGCCTCGTACGGGTCGTCGACGCCGGTGAGCCCGGAGATCTCGCCGGCCGCCTGCTTGGCGTACAGGCCCTTGACGTCGCGCTCGGCGCACGTCTCCACGGCGGTGGCGACGTGCACCTCGACGTAGCGGGTGCCGCCGGCCATGTGCTGGGCGCGTACGGCGGCGCGGGCGTCGCGGTACGGGGCGATCACCGGGACGAGCACGGTGACGCCGTTGCGGGCGAGCAGTTCGGCGATCCAGCCGATCCGGCGGACGTTCTCGGTGCGGTCGGCGCGGGTGAAGCCCAGGCCGGCCGTCAGGTTGGCGCGGATCTCGTCGCCGTCCAGGATCTCCACCCGGCGGCCGCCGGCGCGCAGGCGCTCGGCGAGCGCGCGGGCCAGGGTGGACTTGCCGGCGCTGGGCAGTCCGGTGAGCCAGACGGTGCCCCCGGAGACCTTCGGCGCGGTCATGGTGTCGGTCACGGCGCTCACTCCTGTCCCAGGCTGGGGTGGGTGTAGTCGCCGGTGCGGTACGCGGCGGGGTGGACCACCGTCAGGTCGGTGATGGTCTGGCCGACCCCGGTGTAGTGCTGGAGGATGACCTCCGGCGGGGAGTGGTGCCAGTGGTCCTCGCCGCGCTCGAAGGAGACCGGGCCGCGCCAGGTATCGAAGGTGCCGGCCTCCAGGGCGTCGATCAGGCCGTCGCGGCTGACCTCGGCGGCGTTCTCCAGCGCCTGCGCGATGAGGGTGATGTCGGTGAAGGAGTTCAGCGCGGTGTCCGGCGGCGGGGCGCCGTAGACGGCGGTGTAGCGCTCGACGAACCAGCGGCCGACCTCGGTCAGGCCCTCCCAGTAGGGGCTGAAGACGGTGGCCGGCCAGACCACGTGGTTGCCGCCCTCGCCGGCCAGCCGCCAGTAGTCGGCGGAGCGCAGCGGGTACTGGAACGGCACCATCAGCGGGGTGGCGGGCAGCAGTCCGGCCTCGGTGGCCTGCTGGATGACCAGGTAGTTGGTGCGGATCACCCCGACGTTGACGAAGACGTCCGGGGCGAAGTCCTTGATCTTGGCGAGCTCCTCGGTCAGGTCGAAGGTGCTCTCCTGGTCGAAGTCGATCCGCAGCACCTCGAAGTCGTGCGGGTGCGCGGCGGCGACCTCCTCGAAGGTGTCCGCGGTCATCAGGCCGAAGACGGTGTTGGCGGCCAGCAGCGCCACCTTGCGGAAGCCCTGCTCCGCGGCGAACTCGACCATCGGCGGGACGCGTTCGGCGACGTTGGTGAAGGTGCGGAAGACCGTGCGGCGCCGCTTGCGGGTCACCCCGCTGTGCGCGGACTCGATGAACAGCGGCACCCCCAGGCGCTCGGCGAGCTCGGCGGTGTGGTCGGCGGTGCGCAGGTGCCAGGGCCCGAGGGCGGCCAGCACGTCGTCGATCTGCGCGACCTTGGCGAAGGCGCCGACCGCGGAGCGCTGCATGTCGCCGTCGAGGGCGACCGTCTCCTGGTCGTTGCGCAGCACGAACTCGATCTGCAGGCCGTCACGGATGCCGCCGTGCTCGCGGACGTACTCGGCGCCGATCCGGGCGCCGCGGACGGTCAGCTCGCCGGCCGTCGGGTCTCCGGGGCCGGTCAGCGGGGTGACGATGCCGATCTTCACGGTCCGGTCGCCGGCGGCGGCGCGGTTGACGGACTCGACGTCCGCGCGGGCCCGCTCCTCGAACGTGCTCTCCGGTGCGGTGGTCATGGGTTCCCCTCCCTTTTTTCGCCCGCTCCGGCTCAGCGGCCGGACTCGGGGCGGTAGTCGTAGTCGGCGAACAGCTCGTCCAGGGCGGCCACGTCCAGGCCGTAGTCCTCGGCGCGGTAGGCGTGCGAGCCGTGCCGGCCCTGCGGGTTCTCCTCCAGGTAGCGGCGGAAGGCGCGCTCGGCGGCGCCGGTGACCGGCAGGCCGAGGAAGTCGCAGATCCCGCCGACGGTGGCGATCGGGTCCTTCATCAGCGCCTTGTAGTCGACGTCCAGCACCGAGGCGGTGGCCGGCAGCTTCGCCAGCTGCTCCGGCAGGGCGTCGACGGCCTCGCGCAGCCGCCGGGTCCAGAACTCGCCCAGCTCGTGGCGGTCCACCGAGTCGCTGCGCGAGGCGCGGATGATCTCGGTGAGGCTGCAGGTGGACGGGATGGTCACGCTGGGCGCCCGGCGCATGTGCAGGATCCGCGCGTCCGGGTAGGTGCGGGTCAGCGCGTCCGGCTTCCACAGGTGGAACGGGCACTTCATCAGCACCGTCTCGGCCGGCACCCGCCACAGGATGTGCTGCAGCAGGTCGCGGTGGTGGTCGTAGGCGTCGAACTGGTCCTGGCCGGCCAGCCACTCGCCGTACGAGGGCACCCGGTAGCGCAGCTCGTACGCCATGGTCTTGAAGGTCGGCGCGGTCAGCCGGTGGCACTCGTCGGGGCGGCGGGCCTCCCAGAAGTGCGCGGCCGGCAGCGCGGGGGCCAGCCGGTAGTAGTCGTCGACGAAGGCCTGGGCGCCGGCCACCAGCGCCGGGTCCTCGCCCTGCGTGTCGCTGACCGGGGTCATCAGCTCCCACAGGTCGGGGGAGCGCAGGTCGGGGTGCTCGCGCAGCAGGTTGTGCATGAACGTGGTGCCGCTGCGGGTCATCCCGGTGATGAACACCGGGCGCTCGATCCGCACGTCGGCGATCTCCGGACGGGCCCGCCGGGCCAGCTTCGCCTTCGCCTGGGTGGCCAGGCAGCCGACCAGGGCGCCGCGCACACCGGGCCGGCCCTGCTCGGTGAGCCCGCCCTCGGTGTCCAGCGAGGCGGTCAGCCGGGCCAGTGCGTCCAGGTGCTCGAAGTCGTCGAAGTCGGGCGTCCCGGCCGCGGCGCGGGCCGCGTCGAGCAGCTCGTCCAGGTCGAAGGCCGGCGCTTTCGCTGGTGCTGTCATGGCGTCACATCCTGTGGTCCGAACGGAGGTTCTGGTCGATTGATCGGCAGGCTAGGCGAGCCGCCGAGGCCACTCCAGGGCCAAGTTCGGGGTCGGCGGGGGCACCAAATGAACCGGCGCCAATGGCCCTGCGAGCCCGCCGAACTTGGCACTGGAGGCGGCTGACGGCGGCTGCGTACGGTGTGCGCCCATCCACCGCAATCCCCACCGGACCGATCGCCCTCGGGAGGTCACCGCCATGTCCGACGTCCTGGATGCGCCACCCCTGCCACCCCCGTCGACCCTGTCGCCCCCGTCCCTGTGGACGTGGGCGGGCCGCCTGGAACCCCGTGCGGAGGAGCCGGCCCCACCCGTGCTCGCCGCCGACTCCTGGCTGGTCGACGAGGGCCGGGTACGCGCCCTGCGACTGCACTGGGAGCGGTTCGGCCGCACCGCCCGGACGCTCGGCGCCGACCCGGCCGAGCTGGTCCGCTTCCGTGCCGCCGTCACCGCCGAACTGCCCCGCCGCGGGCGCTGGTTCCCCCGTGTCGAGCTGACCGTCGAGCGCCGCCTGGTGCTACGGCTGCGGCCCGCGCCGGACCCGGCCCCCACCGTCGTCGCCTGGATCGCCGATGTCGCCGATCCGCGCCGGCGGCCCGCCGCCAAGGGCCCCGACCTCGACCTGCTCGCCGCCGTACGGGCCCGCGCCGAGCGCCACGGCGCCGGCGAGGCGGTGCTGCTCGACCGCCGCGGCGACGCCGTCGAGGGCGCGTTCAGCACGCTCTTCTGGTGGGACGGCGACCACCTGTGCACCGCCCCCGAGGACGGCACCGTGCTGCCCGGCGTGACCCGCCGGCTGCTGCTCGAACGTGCCCGCTGCCTCGGGCTGGAGATCCACTACCGCAAGACCACCCCCGACCGGCTGGCCCGTCACGAGGTCTGGTTCACCAGCGCCCTGCACGGCATCCGGACGGTCACCGCGTGGCAGCCGGGCGGCGTCCCCGCCCCCCGCCGGCCCGGTCGCGCCGAGGACTGGCGCGGCTACCTCGCCGCCTGCCTCGAACCGCTGCCCGAACTGAACTGACGACCTGTCACATTCCAAGGGAGACCACGATCATGAAGCTCCGCTCCGTCAAGCGTCACCTCGCCTCCGTCCGCCGCATGCACTTCGGCCCCACCCACCGCGGCCTGCGCGGCCGGCTGGAGCTGCTCGCCACCCGCCAGCTCGGCGCCGGCGACTTCCTGTGGCACGCCCTGGAGCACGCCACCGACGTCGACGCGCCGCTCTTCCACCACCTGCCGCGCGGTGGCTCCAAGGCCGACCTGGAGATCTTCAGCCTGGCGGACCTGCGCGACCGCACCGAGGTGTTCGCCCGCCGCTACCACAACGTCGGGGTGCGCCACGGCGACCGGGTCGGCGTCTACACCACCGACGGCATGGCGAGCTTCATCCACTTCCTGGCCCTCAACAGCCTCGGCGCGATCCCGGCCGTCATCAACCCCAACATGGCCCCGGCCACCGCCTCCGCCTACCTGGCCCGGCTCAACGCCCGCGGCCTGGTCGCCGACGACGCCCTGCTGGCGAACTTCCTGGCCGCCGCCACGCCCGGCACCTCCTTCGAGTTCATCATCACCCAGGAGGAGCTGAACGTCTGGACCCCGGTCGGCCCGCTGCCCGCCGGCTACCCGTACCGGCACGGCGACATCGACCCGGTGCTGATCTCGCACTCCTCCGGCACCACCGGCATGCCCAAGGCCGCCACCTTCGGCCACCGCCAGTTCTTCGCCGGCAAGCGCCCGCGCATCCTCACCCTGCCCTCGGGCCACGACGACCGGATGCTGCTGGCGTTCCCGCCCTCGCACTCCTCCGGCTACAGCTACATGATGATGGCCACCGTCCTCGGCCTGCCCACCCTGGTGATGGAGGACCAGGCCGGCGCCGTGGTCGCCGAGGCGATGCGCTGGTGGAAGCCCAGCGTGGTCACCGGGTTCCCGATCACCTTCGCCGAGATGCTCGCCTGCGGCATCGCCCCCTCCGCCGCCTCCCACGTCACCACCTGGATCTCCACCGCCGACGCCTCGCACGAGGCCCACGTGCGCGAACTGGTCCGGATGGGCCGCCACCGCGCCAACGGCACCTGGCGGCCGGGCTCGCGCTACCTCGACGGCCTCGGCGCCTCCGAGATGGGCATGGCGCTCTTCCTCAACATCCACGGCCCGGACACCGACGCCTACAAGCGCTGTGTGGGCTACCCCGAGCCGATCGTCGAGGAGGCCGTGGTCTTCGGCGAGGACGGCGAGCGGCTCGCCCCCGGCGAGATCGGCTACCTGGCGGTCAAGACCCCCACCGTCACCCTCGGCTACTGGGACGACCACGACACCACCCACCGCTCCATCCGCGAGGGCTTCTGGATCACCGGCGACGTCGGCTACCAGGACGAGAAGGGCCGCTTCTACCACTTCGACCGGATCACCGACGTGATCAGCACCCGCCAGGGCCCGGTGCACAGCCTCACCCTGGAGGAGGTCATCTTCAAGACCTGCCGGGAGACCGTGGACTGCGCCGTGGTCGGCGCGGTCAGCCCGGTCGACCCGACCGAGTTCGAGCCGATCGCCGCGCTGCGCCTGTGCGAGGGCCGCGAGGCGGACCCGGAGGAGCTGCTGTCGCGGATCAACAAGGCGCTGCGCAAGGCCAAGCTGCACGAGCTGGCCGCCGTGGTCATCTCCACCGACGAGAAGCGGATCCCGCTGGGCGTCACCGGCAAGGTGCTCAAGCGCGAGGTCCGGGCGACCTTCGCCGGCCTGCTGCTGGACATCGACGAGGACCACGGCCTGGCCGTCGCCCGCACGCTCTCCGAGCAGCTGATCATCAAGCGGATCGCCGCCCGCGCCGAGACCCCGCCGCAGGCCCAGAGCCTGGCCTGAGCCAACCACCGACCCGGCCGGCCCTCCTCGCCGTCCCCCCTCCGGCGGCGGAGGGCCGGCCGCCTCCCCGCGCTGAAGTCCCCGTCCCACACAAGCGATTGGACCTCATAGCCGTGACTCCCACCAGACTGCTCCCCGGCCCCCGGCCGGCGACCACCCTCGACCGCGACCGCCCCTGGAACCCGTACGACTGGCGCGGGCTGCCCGCCGCGCAGCAGCCGCCGTGGCCGAACGCCGGCGAGCTGTACACCGTCCGCGACCTGCTCGCCGACCTGCCGGCGCTGACCACCCCCGCCGACGCGCTCAGCCTGACCGCCGCGCTCGGCCAGGTGCAGTCCCGCCAGGCCTTCCTGGTGCAGGGCGGCGACTGCGCCGAGCCGTTCGGCAAGGCCGCGGTGGCCGGCGCCCGCGCCAAGGACCGGGTGATCGGCGCGATGGCCGAGCGGATCAGTGCCGCCCTGGGGCTGCCGACCGTCACCATCGGCCGGATCGCCGGCCAGTTCGCCAAGCCCCGCTCGGCGAACACCGAGAAGGTGGACGGCCGCGAGCTGCCGGTCTTCCGCGGCCTCACGGTCAACGGCCCGGAGCCGTACGAGAAGGACCGCCGCCCGGACCCGTACCGGCTGATGTCCGGCTACTACAGCGGCAAGCTGGTCCTGCACGAGCTGCACATGCTCGCCCACGAGCAGGCCAGCGCCCGCCTGCCGCAGGCCTGGGAGCCCGAGGTGGCCCGCGCTCTGCTGCCGGACACGGCGCCCGCGCTCGCCTGGGACGGCTCGCTACACTCGGTGCTCTCCGGCTACGGCCGCACCCGGCACGACGACGGGCCGGGCGGCGGCCGCTGGTCGCACACCGGGCTCTGGACCAGCCACGAGTCCCTGGTGCTGGACTACGAGGCCCCGCTGACCCGCCGCGACCCGCTCACCGGCGAGTGGTACCTGCTCTCCACCCACCTGCCGTGGATCGGCGAGCGCACCCGCGACCCGAACGGCGCCCACGTGCGGTTCCTGTCCGGCATCGCCAACCCGGTGGCCTGCAAGATCGGGCCCTCCGCGACCCCGTACGACGTCGTCGAGCTGTGCGAGCGGCTGGACCCGCTGCGCAAGCCCGGCCGGCTGAGCCTGATCGTCCGGATGGGGCCCGCCCAGCTGCGGGACCACCTGCCGGGGATCGTCGAGGCGGTCCGGGCGGCCGGGCACCAGGTGGTCTGGGTCAGCGACCCGATGCACGGCAACACCGTGCAGAGCGCCGGCGGGCTCAAGACGCGGTACCTGGACGCCATCCTGGCCGAGATCACCGCGTTCTTCCGGATCCTGAGCGCCGCGGGGGAGTGGCCCGGCGGTGTCCACCTGGAGCTGGCCGGCACCGACGTCACCGAGTGCGTCGGCGGCGAGCTCGTCCCCACCGAGGGCGAACTGCCCCTGCGCTACAGCTCGATGTGCGACCCGCGGCTCAACAACGAGCAGGCCCTGGAGGTCGCCGACCTGATCGCCCGGCTGGCGAGCGCCTGACGCGGGCCGCCCGTGACCGCCCCGCCCGCGACGGAGCACGTTCCGCCCACGGCGCCTGAGGACAGGCCCGAGGACAGGCCCGAGACGGCCTGAGGACGGGCCCGCGGCGCCCGGGGACGGGCCCGCCCACCGCCGCCACCGCACCCCCACGCAACCGGAGAGCCGACATGAAGACGCTGCTGATCGACAACTACGATTCGTACACCTACAACCTGTACCAGTTGATCGCCCGCACCACCGGCGTGGAGCCGGAGGTGGTCACCAACGACAGCCCGGACTGGACCGAGGACCGGCTGACCCGCTACGACAACATCGTGATCTCCCCCGGCCCGGGGGACCCGACCCGCCCGGAGGACTTCGGCATCTCGGCCCGCGCGATCGAACGCGCCGAGGTCCCGGTGCTCGGCGTGTGTCTCGGCCACCAGGGCATCGCCGGCTCCTCCGGCGCCCCCGTGGTCCGCGCCCCGCGGGCCCGGCACGGCCACCTCAGCCCGGTCACCCACGACGGCCGGGACCTCTTCGCCGGCATCCCGCAGGGCTTCACCGTGGTGCGCTACCACTCGCTCTGCATCGAGGAGCCGCTGCCGCCGCAGCTGGAGGCCACCGCCTGGGCCGAGGACGGCGTGCTGATGGGCCTGCGCCACCGCGAACGGCCGCTGTGGGGCGTGCAGTTCCACCCCGAGTCGGTGGCCACCGAGTTCGGCTCGGCGATCGTCGCCAACTTCCACGAGCTGACCCGCCGCTTCCACGCCGAGCGCGGCCGCGTCCTGGCCCGCCGCACCCCCGGCGCGCCGAAGGTGTTCATCCCGCGCCAGCGCGTCACCGAGCCCGCCCCGGCGCCCGCCGCGGAGGTCACCACCTACCGGCTGCACACCCGGACCATCCCCACCGCGATCGACACCGAGCAGGCCTTCGGCGCGCTCTACCGCGGCGCCCCGGACGCCTTCTGGCTGGACAGCTCGCTGGTCGAGCCCGGCCGCTCCCGCTTCTCCTTCCTCGGCGACGCCTCCGGCCCGCTCTCCGAGGTGGTCCGCCACCGGGTCGAGGAGCACTGCGTCGAGGTCACCCCGAGCGGCCGCCCGCCGCACCTGGTCGCCGGCGACGTCTTCGAGTACCTGGGCACCCGGCTGAGGAACATCCGGCTGGAGGGCGCCCCCGAGCTGCCGATGGACCTCACCTGCGGCTACGTCGGCTACCTCGGGTACGAGATGAAGGACCGCACCGGCTCCCCGGCCAAGCACCGCTCCCCGGCCCCCGACGCCTGCTGGATCTTCGCCGACCGGATGGTCGCCGTCGACCACGCCCTCGGCCAGACCCACATCCTGGCCCTGTCCACCGCCGACCCGGCCTGCGTCCGGGCCGCCCGCACCTGGCTGGCCGACACCGCCGCCACCCTCACCGCGCTGCCCCGCCCCCGCCCGCAGGGCGCCCCGGCCGCCGGCGGCGACCCCGCGGAGCTCGCCGAGCACCTGGTGGTCGACCGCGAGGCGTACCTGGAGGGCATCGAGACCTGCAAGCAGCAGCTGCTGGCCGGTGAGAGCTACGAGATCTGCCTGACCAACGCCATGAAGCTGCCCCGCCCCGAGGACGGCTACGAGTTCTACCAGCAGATGCGCCGGCACAACCCGGCCCCGTACTCGGCCTTCCTGCGCTTCGGCGAGCTGGAGGTCGCCTGCTCCTCGCCCGAGCGGTTCCTCAAGATCACCCGCGACCGGATGGTGGAGACCAAGCCGATCAAGGGCACCGCCCGCCGCGGCGCCGGCCCCGCCGAGGACCAGCGGCTGCGCGACGCGCTCACCACCAGCGCCAAGACCCGCGCCGAGAACCTGATGATCGTCGACCTGCTCCGCAACGACCTCGGCCGGGTCTGCGAGGTCGGCTCGGTGTCGGTGCCCAGCCTGATGCACACCGAGACCTACGCCACCGTCCACCAGCTCGTCTCCACCATCGTCGGCAAGCTGCGCGCCGACTCCGACCCGGTGGACTGCGTCAAGGCCTGCTTCCCGGGCGGCTCGATGACCGGCGCGCCCAAGCTGCGCACCATGGACATCATCGACTCGCTGGAGACCCGGGCCCGCGGGGTCTACTCCGGGACGATCGGCTTCCTCGGCCTCAACGGCACCGCGGACCTCAACATCGTGATCCGCACGGCGGTGCTCACCGGGGACGAGATGACGGTCGGCGCCGGCGGCGCGATCATCCTGGACTCGGACCCCGTCGAGGAGTACGAGGAGATGCTGCTCAAGGCCTCCGCCCCGCTCCGGGCCCTGACCGCCCGTCCGGCGGCCGCCGTGACCCGCTGACCCGGGCACGGCCGACCGATGGGGACGTCAGCTCGCCGACCGCTGGGAACGTTCGAAAGCGGCGGCGAGCTGACGCACGCCGGAGGCGATCTGTTCGGGCGGGGTGCCGCCGTAGCCGAGCACCACGGCCGGGGTGGTCGGCGCTCCCGCGGGTGCGCCGGCCCCGGAGGCGAAGAAGCCCGACAGCGGGTAGATCCGCACCCCCTGCTGGCGGCAGAGCCGGGCCATCCGCGGGTCGTCCGTCCCCTCGGGGAACCAGACCGTCAGATGCATCCCGGCGGCGGGCGGGTCGACCGCCACGAGGTCCCCGAAGTGCTCGCCGAGCGCCTGGACGCAGGCCTCGCCGCGCTCCGCGTAGACCTCCCGCATCCGCCGCACGTGCCGGGCGAAGTGGTTCTCCACCAGGAAGTCGGCCATCGCGGCCTGGATGAGGATCGGCAGCGAGCTGACCGTGAACCGCTGGGCGGCGGTCACGATGTCCACCAGCTCCGGCGGCACCACCATGTAGGCCATCCGCATCGCGGGGAAGAAGACCTTGCTGAAGGTGCCGATGTAGACCACCCGGCCGCTGACGTCCCGCTGCTGGAGCGGCGGGCAGGGCTGGCCGACCCAGAACTCCCCGTCGTAGTCGTCCTCGACCACCCAGCCGTCCACCCGCTCCACCCAGTCCAGCAGCTGGCCCCGGCGGAAGTCCGACATCCGGTTGCTCAGCGGGAACTGGTTGTTGGGGGTGACCACCGCCATCCGGGCCTGCGGGAACCGCGACTCGCCGAGCAGGACGGCGATGCCCTCGCTGTCCATGTCCACCGGGCAGGGCTCCACCCCGGCCGCGGCCAGCGCGGCCCGGTTGCCGGCGAAGCCCGGGTTCTCCACCAGCACCTGCTCGCCCTCGTCCAGCAGCATCCGGGCCAGCAGGTTCAGCGCGGCCTGCGAACTGGAGACGATGATGACCTCGTCCGCGGTGCACTTCACCCCCCGGGTCAGGCCGAGGTAGCTGGCGATCTCCTTGCGCAGCGGCCAGTACCCCGCCGGGTCCCGGTGGGCGTACAGCGCGCTGCTCATCCGGTACGAGCGGCGCGAGACGATCCGGCTCCAGGTGGTGGTGGGGAAGGCGTCCAGCGCCGGCGTGCCGAGGGTGAACGGCCGGGCCGGGTACGCCAGCGTCTCGTGCGGGACGTCCACCTCCCGGGAGGCCTTCAGCACGGTCTGGGCGGCCCGGGACAGCCGGGGCGCCCCGCGCGGCTTCTTCTCCCAGGCGTCCGGCAGCCGGGCCGCCTCCGGGCTGATGGTGCCGGCCGGCGCCGACCCGGCCACCCGGGTGCCCGAGCCGACCTTGCCGTCCAGGTACCCCTCGGCCAGTAACCGCTCGTACGCGACCAGCACCGTGTTCCGCGACACCTGGAGCTCCTCGGCGAGGGTCCGGGTGGCGGGCAGCCGGCTGCCCGGCTGGAACTGTCCGGTGTCGATGTGCCAGCGGATCTGCTCGTACAGCTGCTGGTACAGCGGCACCGGGCTGGATCTCACCAGGCGGAACCCGCCACTGGGCAGTGCGGTGGAGCCTCTGGGCATCGTGGGTCCTTTCGTCGGGGGGACGGCGGCGCGGGGCGGGCCGCGCCGAACGTCCCGGCGGCGGTGCGGGGTCCGTCACGGCGCCCGGCGCCGGACGACGGCAAAGCCCGCATGCCGGGCATGCGGGCGTGGGAACCGTGGCGCGGCGGCCGGTCACCCCCGTGGAGCAGGGAAGACGACCGTGCCGCCGTGCTGGAGCGTGTGGTAGACGCTCACCTGGTCGGTGAGTTGGAGCAGCGGGGCGTCCGGCGAGTGGTAGCGCCGCCAGTCGTTGCGGGAGCGGATCTGCGGCGAGCGCATGATCCGCTCCAGGGCGATCCCGGTCAGCGCGACGCTCCGGCGGCCCTCGGGCGCGCCGACGCGCAGCACCTTGCAGATGTCGTCGAGGTCGCCGCCGAGTTCGCGGGGTTCCCGCACGGGGGCGGGCTCCTGCTCCACCGGCACCAGTTCGACGCCGAGTCCGTCGAGCCCCCGCGGGTAGCGCTCGGCGAGGACCTCGCGGCCGCGCCGGTCCGCCATCAGCAGACCGGCGCCGGCCAGCGCCTCGGCGTCGGGGGCCTGGTGCGCCGTGGTGCCGCAGCAGATCACCACGGCTCCGGCGATGAGCGCGGCGAGGTCGGCGACCACGTACTCGGGGCCGCTGAGGGCGTAGATCGCCACCCGTTGCTGCCACTCACCGGGCTGCGGCCCGATCCGCTCGGCCAGTGCGACGGCCGATCGCAGCAGGTCGCCGTAGGTCACCGAGCGGTCGATCACCCCGTCGGCCCCCATCACCTGCACGGCGGCGGTCGGGTTGCGCCAACCGCGGTCCAGCACACCTTCCAACCAGCGCACGAAGTCCCCCCAACGTCGACAGCTGACTATATGTCTGACACATCACCAGTTCGAACGACAAGACCGCGCGGTTCGAGCAGGAACTGCGTGTAGTTGCCCTCGTGCGGTACCCCCGGGACGGAGTCCCAGGGCAGCGCCGCCCCCACGGTCACCTTGCGCACCCCCGGCTCGCGCAACGCCGCCTCCACCAGCCCCGGCCGGTCGGTCAGCAGGTTGAGCACCAGCGAGCCGCCCAGCGGGGCCGTCCCGTCCGCCTCCCGCCAGGGTGCCACCACCAGGAACGGGAACGGGAGTTCGGTGCCCACCGCGGGGTGGCCGGCCCGGTCGGCGGACAGCACCAGCGGACGGGCCCGGAACGCCCCGCCCGGCAGCGGCTCCAGCCACTCGCCGCCGTGGTGGACGGCGGTGTGGTCGCGCAGCCCGGCCCGCAGCGCGTCCACCTGGCGGCGCAGGCCCTCGGCGCGGGACGCCTCCAGGACCGGCAGCTCCTCCGGGGCGGCGTGCGCCGCGTACAGCCGGGCGGCCAGCGCGGCGGCCACCTCGGCGACCGGGCGCGAGGTCAGCACCGCGGAGAGGTTGTTGCAGCGGGTGCCGCCGTCGATCGCGGCGGAGGCCGCCAGGTGGCCGACCAGCTCCTCGGTGGGATCGGCGTCCAGCAGGGCCTTGGTGCGGCCCGGCCCGCGGGTGGTCACCTTCGCCGAGCCGTGCCAGCGGCGCACCGCGGCGTCCCCGCCGTACACGATGCCCCGGTCGGCCTGCTCCAGCAGGAACTCCCCGGTCGCGTGCGGCCCGGGCAGGAAGGCCAGCCGGTGCGCGGGCAGGCCGGCGGCCAGCAGCGCGGCGGCCAGCCGGCGCGGGGTGAACGGGTCCCGGCCGCCGGGGCGCACCAGCACCGCGTAGCCGTGGTACAGCGCCTGCGCCCAGGTGGTGTGCGGGGCCGGGTGGTTGCTGGCCATCACCGCGGCGAACAGCCGCCCGGCCGGCGCCCAGCGCACCTCGTGCGCCGGGCCGAGCCGCCCGGCGGGCAGCTCGGCCGCGGTGGTCGCGGCGAAACCCGCCAGCTCCTCGCGGATCAGCGCGGTGGCCGCGCGCACCGACCCGGCGGGCAGCCCGGTGGCGGCGGTGACCCGGCGCAGGTACTCGGCCGGGTCCTCGCCGTCCAGCTCCGCCTCGGCGAACAGCCGGCCGGCCAGCGGGAAGACCGCCGGGTCCGGCGCCAGCCCGTCGGCCTTGCGGCGCAGCACCGCCAGCGCGGCCTGGGCGGCCAGCCGGGGCGCCTGGCCGAGGTCGGCGAGCGGGGCGCCGTGCACGTCGGTCAGCGCGACCCGGTCCAGGCTGGCGGAGGTCCGGCCGGCCACCAGCGGGTCGACGGTCACCGGCGCGGTGACGGTGGTCATCAGTACACCCCCTCGATGACCTTGACGTCGTCCAGGCTGGCCAGCGTTCCGACCTCGGCGAGGCCGTCGACGGCCCCGCCCGGCACCGGGGCGACCCGGATCGCGGTGTCCCGCTCCAGGACGTTCGGCAGGAACGTCTCCTCGGTCAGCACGTGCAGCCGCACCCGGCCGCGCTCGCCGTACGCCACCGGCTCGCCGTCCGCGCCGAGCAGGTCGATCCGCACGCTCTCCGGGTGCGGCTCGAAGACGCAGCCGTGCGCGTCCTCGGCGCGCCGCGGCCGCTGCGGGGCCACGCCCATCAGGGTGTTGCCGTAGACGCCGACCAGCGCGACGCCGGGGAACAGCACCTCCTCCACCTGGCGCAGGCTCTCCGGGCTGAACGAGGTGCCGGCCCAGAGGATCGCCTCGATCCGCTCGCTCACCAGGTCGTACAGCTCCGGGCGGGCGGCGATCGCCTCGATCAGCGGCGGGGTGGTGGACAGCACCTTCACCGGCTGCGAGCGCAGGATCTCCAGCAGCTGGTCCAGCAGGTGCTGGACGTAGCGGGCGGCCAGCTCGCCGTCGCCGGAGGCGATCAGCTTCTTCACCCAGCGCGGGTCGAAGTCCACGGTGTGGAAGACGCCCGGGCCCAGCGACGCGTACGTGGCGCAGTCGAAGCCGAAGACGTGCGGGCCGGTCGGGCCGAGGTGCGCCCAGTCGGCGGGCGCGGGGACGCCCTGGGCGCGCAGCCGGCGCTCGGCCCACTCCAGGGTGCGCAGCCGGGCGCCGCCGTCCACGACCCGCTTGGGGGCGCCGCTGGTGCCGCCGGACTCGTACACCCGGTACTGGCGTTCGGCCAGGCCGCGCGGGACCAGGTCGGCCACCGGGACGTCGCGCAGCTCCCCGCTGAGGTCGGGGAAGCGGGCCAGGTCGGCGGCGGTGCGCACGTCGCGCAGCGGGTCGAGGCCGAGCCGGGGCAGCCGCTCCAGCCAGAACGGGGCGCCGGTGTCCGGGCCGAAGTGCCAGGCCATGGCGGCCCGGACGTGCTCGTCGGAGAAGGGCTCGTGGCCGAGGGGTCCGATGTTCATCGCGCGGCCCCCACGGCGGCCTCGTCGGCCTCGTCGGCGGGGAAGCCCATGGAGAGGGCGAGTTCGCGGCCGCGGTCGAGGTCGGCCCGGACGGCGTCCAGCTTCTGGCCGAAGAACTGCACGGTGTCCGCGCCCAGCGGCACCCGCAGCGGCGGCTCCTGCTGCCCGCCGAGGGCGAGGATGGCGGCCACCGCCCGGCGCGGGTCGCCGGCCTGCTGGTGGTTGTGGCCGTCGGCCCAGGTGCGGATGCGGCCCGAGGTCTCGGCGTAGTCCTCGATGACCGTGGCGGGGCGGCGCAGTGACGAACCGTCCAGGAAGTCGGTGCGGAACAGGCCGGGCTCCACCAGGGTCACCCTGACGCCCAGCGGGGCGAGTTCGGCGGCCAGCGACTCGGAGAGGCCCTCGACGGCGAACTTGGTCGCCGCGTAGACGCCCCAGCCGGGCTTGGCGCTGAAGCCGAGCAGCGAGCTGAGGTTGATCACGTGGCCGGAGCGGCGGGCCCGCATGGCGGGCAGCACCGCGCGGGTCACCGCGAGCAGGCCGAAGACGTTGGTCTCGAAGACCCGGCGGACCTCCTCGTCGGCGGCCTCCTCGACGGCGCCGAGCAGACCGTGGCCGGCGTTGTTGACCAGGACGTCGATGCGGCCGAAGCGGGACACCGCGTGCTCGGCGACCTGGCGGGCGCGGGCCTCGTCGGTGACGTCGAGCTCGGTGATCAGCAGCCGGTCCTCGACGTCCTGGAAGTCGCGGTCGGCGAACTCCTTGGCCAGCGTCGCCGTGGTGCGGGCCGTCGCGACGACCGTGTCGCCGTTGTCGAAGGCCTGCCGGGCGAGTTCCAGTCCGAATCCTCTGGACGCACCGGTGATGAACCAGACAGTCATGAAACCCCTCCGCAGGGAAATCTCGTGCGAATTTCCAGGGCCGTTCACCGGATTCCGCGGCGGTGACGCGGCGGAATTCCTGCGGTGAACGGCGGGCAGTGCCCCGGCAAAGGTCTGCTCCGGATCGTCCGGATAGCTCCGGCGGCCCTCACTGTAACCTCAACGGGACGGGATGGTAAGACCCCCGCAAACCGGTGTTCACCTGTTCGGCGAAATCCGGCGCGGGGGTCTGGTGCCGGTGTTGCGGTGTTCGTGCGGTGTTCGTACGGTGACGCGGGATCAGCGACCGGCGTGCAGGGCGGCCAGGATGCCGTCCCAGAGCGCGACGCGGGCGGCCAGCGCGCGGTTGATGACCACGGCGCACTGCTCCCACTTGACCTCGTCGTCGCCGCACAGGTCGGCGAGCATCTGCATGGCCATCGGGGTGTGCTGCTCGCCGTCCACCTCGATGTGGCGGGCCAGGTAGTCGCGGAAGGTGCCGAGGGTGCCGCTCTGCTCGTCGATCGCGATGACCCGGTCGAACATGTCCGGAATCAGGTCCTCGCGGCCGAAGGCGAAGGCGGCGGCCTGGCAGTGCAGCGGCTCCTCGTCGATGATGCCCCAGGTCACGGCCATGAACTCGGCCGAGGGGAGCGGGATCCCGGCGGCCTCGGCGGCCTCGTTCACCGCCCGGCCCTCGCCCAGCAGGGCCAGGAAGGCGTCCACGGCGGTGCGGTCCGCGCCGGACTGGGTCATGCCGTTCAGGTAGAGCTCGAAGTGGCTGATGAAGCCGCCGTCCAGCTCGTCGCTCTCCTCCACCAGCACGATGTCGTTGATCAGCCGGCGGCTGTCGGGCAGCGCCGTGGGCAGCCACGGCAGCTCGACGCAGGTCAGGCCGCGCTGCAGGGACTTGAGCAGCGACATGAAGTCCCAGACCGCGTAGACGTGGTGGGTCATGAAGGTGTTGACGTCCTGGACCGACTTCAGTTCGTGGTAGACCGGGTGGGAGACCACCGCGTCGCGGGTGGTCGCGATCTGCTGCTTGAGCTGCTCGATGCCGTCGTGGGTCTTGCCCCAGTCGTAGCGGGTCATGGCGGACCTCTCTCTCCTCGGAACGGATGGAATTCGGGGGCGTGCGGGGAAAGCGGGTGAATCGGAAAGGGCGAAACGCGGGGGGACCCGGGGGGAACGGGCGGGCCTTGCGGGACGCAATGCGCACGGGCTCGGAACGGAACTCCGGCACCCATTCCACGGGTGTTCACGGGGTGCTGCCGGTGACCTTCCGATCGGCCGGCGAACTCAACGTAGACCCGCGCCCGGCGAACCGATAAGGGCCAAATGCGGATCGCCCCAGGGACCATTGGCGCGTCCCCGGGGCCGCGACCGGTACCGGTCCGAATGGCCCCCTGCGGCAGGGCGGATGTGGCCCTGGCCGCACCTCGGCGAGGCGTGGGAGCGTCCGGATCCCGTTACCGAACCCGACGACCGAGGGGGGAAGCCCCATGTCCAGTCTCGACGCGGCTACCGCGACCATCCTGCTCGCGCTCGCCGTCATCATCACCGCCGGCGGCCTGCTGGCCCGACTCGCCGTACGTTTCGGCCAGCCACCGGTGATCGGTGAGATCGTGGCCGGCATCCTGCTCGGCCCCACCCTCCTCGGGCTGCTGCCCGGGGACCTGACGCACGCGCTGTTCCCGACCTCGGCCCGGCCGATGCTGGGGGTGCTGGCCAACATCGGCCTGGTGCTCTTCATGTTCGGCGTCGGCTACGAGCTCGACCTGAAGGCGGTCCTGCGGACCCGGTCGACGGCGCTGGCGGTGGCGGGGGCCTCGATCCTGCTGCCGCTGGGCCTGGGGGTCGGGCTCGGGGCCCTCCTCTACCCCTGGCACCGGGACGCGCTCGGGGGCGGCGTCTCCGCGACCTCGTTCGCCGTCTTCCTGGGCGTGGCGATGTCCATCACCGCGTTCCCCGTGCTGGCCCGGATCCTGACCACGTTCCGGTTGGGCTCCTCCAACCTGGGCGCGCTGGTGATGACCTCGGCGGCGGTGGCCGACCTGGTCGCCTGGTCGATGCTGGCCCTCGTCGTGACCTTCGTCAGCGGGGACTCGGCGCACCACGCGCTGTGGACCACCGGTGGGGTACTGCTGTTCGCGGTGCTGCTGGCGACGGTGGTGCGGCCGCTGCTCGGGCGGCTGCTGACCACCCCGCTGATGCGGCGAAGTTCCGGCACCTCGGTGATGCTGACCCTGGTGGTGCTGATCCTGCTGGCCTCCTGGGCCACCACCCGGCTCGGCTTCCATCCGATCTTCGGCGCGTTCGCGGTCGGTGTGATCGTGCCGCGCGCGGAGCTCCAGCGGGTGGCGCCGGAGGTGCCGCTGCTGATCGAGCAGAGCAGCCGCTGGCTGGTGCCGGTGTTCTTCATCACCGCCGGGCTGAACGTGGACATCGCCGGCCTCGGTGGCCGGGGCGTTCTGGAACTCGCCGCGGTCGCACTGGTCGCCTGCCTCGGCAAGTTCGGCGGCGCGACGGCCGCGGCCCGGCTGTCCGGAATGGACCTGCGGCAGGCCTCGGCCGTCGGCGTGCTGATGAACACCCGGGGTCTGACCGAACTGGTGGTCCTCCAGGTGGGCCTGTCCATCGGGGTGCTCGACACCTCGCTGAACACCTCGATGGTCATCATGGCGGTGCTGACGACGGCCGTCGCCCCGCCGCTGTTCCGCCGGATCTACAAGGGCGAGCCCGGTGCCGTGCCGACCACGGAGAGCCCGGTCGAGAGCGCCTCGTCCAAGGAGAAGGTGATCCAGACCACCGGGTAGCCCTTGGCCAACTCCTTGGCGTACCACTCGGTGTACTCCCTCGCGAAGTCCGCCGGGTCCCGCCCGAGCCAGCCGTAGCCGATCCGGTCCACGTCCTCCCGGGTCGCGGTCTCGAACGGGCGGGTCTCGACGGAGAGCACCTTCGCCACCGCGAACACGGTGGGGGCCCCGTAGCGGGGCCCGTAGGTCAGCCGGATGTGGTCGGCGGAGGCGATCCGCCGGCCCCAGGCGACGCTCCGGGGGCGCGGCTCCAGGGTCTTGCGGCCCGCCAGGATGTCCTCCACGGCGTCCTTGAAGAACTTGACGGCCGGCAGTTCGGCGAGGTCCTGCTGGGCTTTTGAGGTCGTCATGGCTTGCTCCCAACTCTCTTCCGTACGTGGCGAGTTGATCAATCGGTCCGATGGCCCGGCGGTGCGGGCGGTCAGCGTAGCAGCCCCCGCACCGGGCAAGTGGCCCACCGGATCGCACTGCGAATGGACCATTTGACTGGGCCGGTCTGCTCCTAGGCTGGCACCGTCACCGCCTCGGACGCCACCCGGCGGCCGACACGAGTGAAGGTCTGACGAACGTGATTGACGACGACGTACTGCCCCCGGCCGGCCGGTGGCCCGCGGGCCCGGCCGCCGCCCTGCGGCTGCTGGACGCGCCGCCCACCCCGGGCCGGGTCCGTGTCCTGGACGACGACGAACTCGCCCGCCTCGACGGCCACGCCCAGGCCGAGCTGGTCCGCGGCGGCGAGCTCACCGCCGCCGAACTCGCCGAGGCCGCCATCGCCCGGATCGAGCGGATCGACGCCCGGCTCAACAGCGTCACCGTCCGGCGCTTCGCCCGGGCGCTCGCCGAGGCCCCCGCGGCCCAGGCCGCGTCCGGCCCGCTGGCCGGCGTACCGATGCTGCTCAAGGACCTCGGCCCGACCTGCGCGGACGCCGAGGCCACCGCCGGCTCGGCGTTCCTGGCCGGCTTCGTGCCCGGCGGCGAGGACGCCGAACTGGTCCGCCGCTTCCGCCGGGCCGGGCTGGTCATCCTCGGCAAGGCCCGCACCGCCGAGTTCGGTGTCCTGCCCACCACCGAACCCCGGCACGGCGGCCCCGCCGTCAACCCCTGGGTGCCCGGCCGCTCCACCGGCGGCTCCAGCGGCGGCTCGGCCGCGGCCGTCGCCGCCGGACTCGTCCCCGTCGCCCACGCCAACGACGCCGGCGGCTCCATCCGCATCCCCGCCTCCTGCTGCGGCGTCTTCGGCCTCAAGCCCACCCGCGCCCGCACCCCGCTCGGCCCCGGCGTCGGCGACCTGATGAACGGCCTCGCCTGCGAGCACGTGGTCACCCGCTCGGTGCGCGACAGCGCCGCCGTCCTGGACGCCACCGCCGGCCCGGACCTCGGCGACCCCTACCCGGCGCCGCCCGCCGAACCCGGCGCCTTCCTGCGCGCCGCGCTCGCCGGCCCCGGCCGGCCGCTGCGGATCGCGGTCTCCCTGCGGCCCGCCGCCGGCGGGAGCGTCCACCCCGAGTGCGCCGCCGCGGTCGACGCCACCGCCCGGCTCTGCGCCGAACTCGGCCACCACATCGTCGGCCAGGACCCGCCCGTCGGGTTCGCCGACCTGGCCGAGCCCTTCCTGACCGTCTGGGCCGCCGGCGTCTCCTCGGCCATCGGCGCCTTCGCCGCGCTCAGCGGACGCACCCCGCGCCCCGAGCACTTCGAGGACCTCACCTGGCACCTGTACGAGCGGGGCCGCACCGCCCCCGCCGCCGACTACCTGCTCGCCGTCGGCACCCTCCAGCGCGCCGCCCGCGCCCTGGCCCGGGCCCACGAGTCGTACGACCTCCTGCTCACCCCGGTGACCGCCGAGCCGGCCCCGCCGCTCGGCACCTTCGCCACCGGCAGCCCCGAACAGCAGATGTGGCGGGCCGTCGAGTTCGCCCACGAGACCCCGCTCGCCAACCTCACCGGCCAGCCCTCGATGTCCGTCCCCCTGTACACCGGGCGCGGCGGACTGCCGATCGGCGTCCAGTTCACCGGACGCTACGGCGCCGACGCCCTGCTCCTCGCCCTGGCCGGACAACTGGAACGCGCCCGCCCCTGGGGCCGGCGCCTGCCGCGCGCCACCACCGACCACCTCCCGGAGGCAACGCCATGACCACCGTCCCGTCCCGGACCCCGCTCACCGCCACCACCGACCCGCGCGTCGAGCAGGTCCTCGCCGAGATCCACCGCCGCGCCGACCGCAACGACAAGACCGCGATGGAACGCGCCCTCGCCACCGTCGCCGACTGGGACACCCCGCCCACCGTCGCCGAGACCACCGAACTCTGCGGCGAGGCCGCGCTCCCGCTGCACCCCGACACCGGCTCCCTGCTGTACGTCCTCATCCGCGCCCTGCGCCCCGCCCGGGTCGTCGAGTTCGGCACCTCCTTCGGCGCCTCGCTGATCTGGATCGCCGCCGCCCTGCGCGACAACGGCGACGGCGGCACCGTCATCGGCTCCGAACTGCACCCCGTCAAGACCGTCCGCGCCCGCGACAACCTCGCCCGGGCCGGCCTCGCCGACCACGCCACCGTCCTGGAGGGCGACGCCCGGCAGACCCTCGCCCGGATCGACGGCCCGGTCGACCTGCTCCTGCTGGACGGCTGGAAGGACCTCTACCTGCCCGTCCTGCGGCTCCTCGAACCCTCGCTGCGGTCCGGCTCGCTGGTCCTCGCCGACAACCTGCCGCTGCTGCCGCAGGACTACCTCGACCACGTCCGCACCCCGGCCCACGGCTACGCCTCGGCGAGCCTGCCGGTCGGCGACGGCATCGAGCTCTCCACCCGCACGCCCTGAAGCACTCGCACCCCGCACCCCCTGAAACACTCACCTGGAGTAACGACCCCATGTCCCTGCTCGCCACCCCCCGGCTCCGCTACGTCGCCGCGCTCGCCCCGATGATCTGGGGCACCACCTACTACGCCACCTCGGAGTGGCTGCCGCCGGACCGGCCGCTGTTCGCGGCCCTGCTCCGGGCCCTGCCCACCGGCCTGTTACTGCTCATCGGGCGCGACACCCTGCCGCGCGGCGAGTGGATCTGGCGCTCCCTCGTCCTCGGCGCGCTCAACATCGGCGCCTTCTTCGCCCTGCTGTTCGTCGCCGCCTACCGGCTGCCCGGCGGCCTCGCCGCGATGGTCCAGTCGATCCAGCCGCTGATCGTCATCCTGTTCGCCGCCGTCCTGCTCGGCGCCGCCGTCCGCCCGCTCCAGGTCGTCGCCGCCGTGCTCGGCGCGGTCGGCGTCTCCGTCCTGGTGATCAAGTCCGCCGTCCAGCTGGACGGCATCGGGGTGGCCGCCGCGCTCGCCTCCGCGGTCTCGATGTCCGCCGGCATCGTGCTCACCAAGCGCTGGGGCCGTCCGGCGCCGCTGCGGATCTTCACCGCCTGGCAGCTGATCGGCGGCGGCCTGGTGCTGCTGCCGATCACCCTCGCCTTCGAGGGCGTGCCCACCTCGCTCACCCTCACCAACGGCCTCGGCTACGCGTACCTGTCGCTGATCGGCGCGGCCCTCGCGTACGCCCTCTGGTTCCGCGGGGTGGAGCAGTTCCAGCCGTCCGCGCTGGCCTTCTTCGCCCTGCTCAGCCCGGTCGTCGCGGCCATCGTCGGCTACCTGGCGCTCGACCAGGGCTTCACGGCCTGGCAGTTCGGCGGCATGGTGCTGGTCCTCGCGGCCATCGCCTTCGGCCAGTTCGGCGCGGCCCCGCCGAAGGCCGCACCGGTCGCCGAGCCGGCGGCCGGGCCCGACACCGAGCAGGCGGCAGGGCCCGCCGCATCCGACCCGCAGACGCCCGCACCGGTGGCCGTCGGCGCCCCGTCCGGCCGGAACTGACGCCGCCCGGCGCCGGCCCCGTTCCAAGGGAGGACCAGATGAGCGAGACCCCGCCGCACGAGACCCGCCACCGGATCGGGATCATCGGCGCCGGCGCCGCCGGCACCCTCGCCGCCGCCCGCCTGCTGCGCGAGGCGGACCGGCGCGGCCTGCCGGTCGACGTCCACCTGCTGGACCCGTCCGAGCACACCGGCCGCGGACTCGCCTTCGGCACCCGCGACCCGCGCCACCTGCTCAACGTCCCCGCCGGACGGATGAGCGCCCACCCCGACGACCCCGACCACTTCCTGCGCTGGCTGGCCGCGAACGGCGAGGACGCCGACCCGGCCGGCTACCGCCCCCGGATGCGGTACGGCGACTACCTCGCCGACGTCCTCGCCGAGGCGGCCCGCACCGCCGCGTACGGGCGGCTGCGCCGCGAACGCGCCCGGGTGACCGGGCTGGACGGCGGCCCGGCCGGCGCGGGCGTGACGCTCGCGCTCGGCCGGGGCCGCCGGCTGGACGTGGACGCGGTCGTCCTGGCCATCGGCCACCTGCCGCCCGACCTGCGCTGGGCGCCCGCCGAACTGCTCCACTCCGCGGCCTTCGTCCGCCACCCGTGGGCGCCCGGCGCGCTGCGGGCCGTCCGGCCGGACGCCGACGTGCTGCTCGTCGGCACCGGGCTGACCATGGTCGACGTCGCGCTGACCCTCGACCGCCCCGGCCGGGTGATCCACGCGGTCTCCCGGCACGGCTACCTGCCCCAGCCGCACGCCGCCGCGCCCGTCCCCGCCGCCGCGCCGCCCAGCCCCGACTTCGCGGGCCTCGCCCAGCTGCGCCGTCAGGTCCTGCGGCACATCGCCGCCACCCGGCGCAGCCACGGCGACTGGCGCTCCGGCGTGGACAGCCTGCGCCCGATCACCCAGCGGCTCTGGCAGGCCCTGCCGCCCGCCGACCGGGAACGCTTCCTCCGCGAGGACCTGCGGATCTGGGAGGTCCACCGCCACCGCATCCCGCCCGCCACCGGGGCCGCCCTCCAGGCCGTGCGCCGCGCCGGACGCCTCCGGGTCGCGGCCACCGAGGTCACCGCGGTCACCCCGCACGGCGACCTGCTGCTGGTCCGGCTCGCCGACGGCCGCACCCTGCGGGTCGGCGCCGTCGTCAACTGCACCGGCGCCCAGGCCGATCCCCGCCACAGCGCCGACCCCCTGCTCGCCGGCCTGCTCGCCACCGGCACCGCCCGCCCGGGCCCCTGCGGCCGCGGCCTCGACACCTGGGACGACGGCCTCCTGCGTCCCGACGGGGGCCGGCTCCACCCGGCCCTCTGGGCGCTCGGCCCGGTCCGCTCCGGCAACCTCCTCGAATCCACCGCCATCCCCGAACTCCGCACCCAGGCCGCCCACCTCGCCACCACCCTCCTCGCCACCCTCCCGGCCCCCGCGCTGACCCCCTGACCCCCTGACCCCCGCGCCCCACCGCGTGCGCCCACCCCCCTCGGGCGGCGCGCGGTGGGGCGCGGTGCTGCCGCGCCCGCCCTGGCAGACTCGCGGGATGGGTGAGATCGAGATGGACGGGCTGCCCGCCGGGGTGGGCGCGGTGGCGGCGCTGGGGATGCTCAACTACGGGCACTTCACGACCATGCGGGTGGTGGACGGCCGGGTGCGGGGTCTGCGGCTGCACCTGGAGCGGCTGCGGCGGGACTGCCGGGTGGTGTTCGGCACGGAGCCGGACGAGGAGGAGGTGCGCCGGCGGGTACGGGCGGTGCTGCCGGCGGCGGGGGAGGTGATCGTGCGGGTGACCGTGTTCGACCCGGGGCTGGGTCTGGAGCGCCCGGGCGCGGTGGCCGAGCCGGGCCTGCTGGTGACGACCCGTCCGGCCGGCGCGTCCCGCCCGGAGCCGCTGCGGGTGCGGACGGTGGCGTACGAGCGGGAGCTGCCGCAGGTGAAGCACGTCGGCCTGTTCGGCCTGGTGCGGCACCGGCGGATGGCCCAACTGGCGGGCTACGACGACGCGTTGCTGGTGGACGGCCGGGGCCGGGTGACCGAGGGGGCGACCTGGAACGTCGGGTTCCTCGACGGGCGGGGGCTGGTGTGGCCGGAGGGCGCGGCCCTGCCCGGGGTGACCGCGGCGCTGCTGGCGCAGGCCCACGGCGGCCCGCAGCGGCGCGTGCCGGTGGCGGTGGGCGAGCTGGGCCGCTTCGAGGCTGCGTTCGCGGTGAACGCGGGGGTCGGGGTGCGCCCGATCGCGCGGATCGACGGGACGGAGTTCGACGCCGGTCACCCGGCGCTGGGGCTGCTGGGGCGGGAGTACGCGGCCGTGGCGGGAGAACCCGTCTGAGGGGGTGGGGCTAACCCCACCGGAGGCCCGCCGGTGGCCCGCATGGTCCGGGCCGTGCCGCTCTCCTAGCGTGGAACTCGTCGCCGATCAGCAGGATTTCACCAGGAAG
The DNA here is from genome assembly GCF_053603215.1 of Kitasatospora sp. NPDC004240. Classification (NCBI taxonomy): domain Bacteria; kingdom Bacillati; phylum Actinomycetota; class Actinomycetes; order Kitasatosporales; family Streptomycetaceae; genus Kitasatospora; species Kitasatospora sp. NPDC004240. Next base: position 33,551 of record NZ_JBSGFD010000011.1, read on the forward strand.
GCACCCTCATGGCCCGCCGGCAGGACCGTACGCCCCAGCCCGAGCAGCACCGCAGCGCCCTCCCCGGGGCGGCGATCGAACTGCGCGGGGTCCGCCGCAGCTACGGCCGCGGGGAGGAGACCGTGCACGCCCTGCGCGGGGTCGACCTGGCGCTGCCGCACGGAAGTTTCACGGCGGTGATGGGGCCCTCCGGCTCCGGCAAGAGCACCTTCCTGCAGTGCGCGGCGGGTCTGGACCGGCCGACCTCGGGGGAGGTGTTCCTGGGCGGCGAGGAGATCACCGGGCTCGGGGAGAACCGGCTGACCGAGCTGCGTCGCAGCCGGATCGGCTTCGTCTTCCAGTCCTTCAACCTGCTGCCCTCGCTGACCGTCCAGCAGAACGTCCTGCTGCCGCAGCGCCTCGCCGGGGAGCGCCAGGACCGTTCCCGGGCCCGGGAGTTGCTGGCCCAGGTGGGTCTGGCCGAGCACGGCGCCCGGCGCCCGGGCCAGCTGTCCGGCGGGCAGCAGCAGCGGGTGGCGATCGCCCGGGCGCTGATCACCCGCCCGGACGTGGTGTTCGCGGACGAGCCGACCGGCGCGCTGGACACCCGGACCGCGCACGAGGTGCTGGGCCTGCTGCGGCACGCCGTGGACACGCTCGGCGCGACCGTGGTGATGGTGACCCACGACCCGGTGGCCGCCTCCGCCGCCGACCGGGTGGTCTTCCTGGCGGACGGCGCCCTGGCCGGCGAGCTGCGCGACCCGGACCCGCGGACCGTCGCCGACCGGATGGTGGCCCTGACCGCCGCCGTCGCCCGGCCGTACGGCACGGCGGGCGTGGCGGGCACGGCGGGTGTGGCGGGCATGGCGGCGTGAGCGACGGACCCGCCCGGGCCCCGGCCCGCCGCGCGGCCCGTACGGCCCAGGGGGCTGGACCGAACGGGTGGTGATGGCAGCCGGGGGCCCGGCGAGTGCGGTCCGGGGCCGGGGCGTGGGGCTAGGCTCTCGCCTCCACCCCCGTCCGACCACCCCCGTCCCCTCGGCCGTGGCCTCCGCGCCCGGCCGTCCGTGTCCGTCCGTCCGTGTCCGTCCGACCACGTCCGTCGGACCGTGCCGCAGGGAGCAGCCCGCCCATGAGCAGTGCCGAACGTCCCGTCCCCCGTTGGCCGTTGTCGCTGTTCCGGGCGGCCGCGAGCGTGCTCGGCGGGCTCGGGCTGGTGCAGACGATGCTGGCCGGCAGCTTCCTGAACGGGCACTTCGAGTCCTTCCACGCCCATGAGGTGACCGCGCGGGCGGTGCTGGCCGGGGCGGTCGTCCAGCTGGTGGCGGCGGCGCTGCTGCACCGGGTGGGCCGGGGCCCGGGGTGGCCGGTGGGCCTGTCGGCGGCGCTGCTGGGCGCCGTGCTGGCGCAGATCGCCGCCGGGTACGGCCGGGCGGTGGGGGTGCACGTGACGCTCGGGGTGCTGCTGTTCGGCGGGATCCTGCTGGGCCTGGTCGGGGCGTGGCGGGAGCGGCCGCCGGCCGTACCGGTAGGCGGAAGTGACGAAGGGTCGGCGGACGGGCGGCTGCCCAGGCCGGCCGGCCCGGTCGAGGTGGCCAAGTGACCCGGCCGGGGGGCGATCGGCGGGTGTCCCGGCGGCGCTTCCTGCGGCTGGGGGCCGTCGGCCTCGGGGCGGGCGCGGCGGTGGCGGTGGGCGGTCCGGTGGCGGCGCGGCTGCTGTCCGAGGCCCGGCCGGGGCTGCTGCTGCCGAGCGAGGTGGAGCCGCCGCCGGCGTTCGGGCGTCCGTTCGTCGTGCCGCCGGTGCTGGCGCCGGTGGCCGCCGACGCCGCGGGCGACCACTACGAGCTGGTGCAGAAGCCGGTCCGGCTGGAGATCCTGCCGGGACTGCCGACCGAGGTGTGGACGTACGGCGGCAGCTTCCCGGGGCCGACGGTGGTGGCCCGGGCGGGGCGGCCGGTGGTGGTGCGCCACCGCAACGAGCTGCCGGTGCCGGTCACCGTCCACCTGCACGGCGGCCACACCCCGGCGGACAGCGACGGCTACCCGATGGACCTGCTCCACCCGGTCGGCACGGCGGTCCCGGCCTGGTCCGCGCAGGAGGCCCGCCCGGCCCACCGGGAGCACGCCGGCCGCACCGGGCAGGTCTCGGTCGGCGAGCGCACGTACACCTATCCGGGGCAGCAGCGGGCGGCCACCCTCTGGTACCACGACCACCGGATGGGGTTCACCGGGCAGGTGGTCTGGCACGGGCTGGCCGGCTTCCACCTGGTCCACGACGAGGAGGAGGACGCGTTGCCGCTGCCGCGCGGGGAGCGCGACCTGCCGGTGATGCTCGCCGACCGCTCCTTCGCCGAGGACGGCTCCTTCCGCTACCCGGCGGCGGACGAGCGGCAGGGGGTCACCGAGGACTACCTGAACGGGGTGCTCGGCGACGTGATCCTGGTCAACGGCACGCCCTGGCCGGCCCTCGCGGTGGACCGGGCCCGCTACCGGCTGCGGCTGCTGAACGGCGCCAACACCCGGCTGTTCCGGCTGGAGCTGGACCCGCAGCCGCCCGGCGGCGGCGCGCTGGTGCAGATCGGCAGCGACGGCGGCCTGCTGGAGGCCCCCCTCGCGCACGACACCCTCGACCTCGCGCCCGCCGAACGCTTCGACGTGGTGGTCGACTTCGCCCGCTACCCGGCCGGCACCCGGGTGCGGCTGATGAACCGCTTCGGCAGCGACCGCACCACCGAGGTGATGTGCTTCGACGTCTCCGGGCGGGCGGTGCGCGACGACTCGGCGGTGCCCGCGCGGCTCTCCCGCTTCGATCGCCTCGACCCGGGGGCCGTGGCGGCCACCCGCACCTTCGCCTTCCGCCGCAGCCGCCGGTACGGCTGGGCGATCAACAACCTGCCGTACGAGCCGGGGCGCCCGCTGGCCCGGCCGGCCCTGGGCTCCACCGAGATCTGGCGGTTCACCACCGACGTCCACCACCCGGTGCACGTCCACCTGAACCACTTCCAGGTGCTCTCGCGCGACGGCGGCGACCCGGGGCCGTACGACGCCGGGTGGAAGGACACCGTGGACCTGCGGCCCTCGGAGACCATGGAGGTGCTGGTGCGCTTCACCGACCACCCGGGGACGTACATGCTGCACTGCCACAACCTGGAGCACGAGGACACCGCGATGATGGGTGACTTCGTGGTGGAGTGACGGTGCGGGGCCGGTGCGGGTCGATCACCCGGTCGGCCCAGCGGAACGGTCCCGGCGTGCCGCGGCGGCCACCCTCGCCTAGCGTCGAGGAGTCCCCGTCGGCCGGACCGAGGAGCAGCCATGACCACCCCCGAGGAACGCCGCCGCCGGGGCCGCGCCGCCCGTGACCGGGTGCCACGCTCCGCGCACGGCCGCTGGATCCCGGCCGCCGACCGGCCGGACCCGATCGCGGTGCTGGAGCGCCAGGGCGCCCACCGGGTGACAGAGCTGCTGCCGCTGCGCTACGGGCGGATGGCGGAGTCGGAGTTCGCGTTCCTGCGCGGCGCGGCGGCGGTGATGGCGGCCGACCTCGGGGCGATCCCCAACACCGGGCTGACCGTCCAGCTCTGCGGCGACGCCCACCTGCTGAACTACGGCGTGTACGCCTCCCCGGAACGCGCCCTGCTCTTCGACCTCAACGACTTCGACGAGACCTTCCCCGGCCCCTTCGAGTGGGACGTCAAACGGCTGGCCGCCAGCGTGGCCGTAGCCGCCCGCTCCAACGGCCACGACGAGGAACAGGTGCGCCGCGCCGCGCTGGCCGCCGGGCACGGCTACGCCGCCGCGATGCGGGTCCTCGCCGACATGGGCGAGCTGGAGGTCTGGTACGCCCGGATCGACACCGCCGACCTGCTCCCGCTGCTCGACAAGGCCAAGCAGCGCCGCCAGGTGGAGGAGAACCTGGCCAAGGCCCGGCGGCGCACCAGCCTGCAGGCCTTCGGCAAACTGACCGAGGTGCGGGACGGCCGCCGGCGCATCATCAGCGACCCGCCGCTGATCGAGCCGCTGGACGACCGGGAGCTGACCTTCGTCGGCAAGGTCTTCAGCGACTACCGGGGCACCCTCGCCGAGGACCGCAGGGTCCTGCTGGACCGCTACCGCTTCGTCGACGCCGCCCGCAAGGTGGTCGGCGTCGGCAGCGTCGGCACCCGCTGCTTCATCATCCTGCTGGAGGGCCGGGACGAGCGGGACCCGCTGTTCCTCCAGGTCAAGGAGGCCACCGCCTCCGTCCTGGAGGAGCACCTGCCCAGGACCGCCGATCCCGCCGCCGAGGCCCCGCTCGCCCACGGCGGGCGCCGGGTGGTCACCGGCCAGCGCCTGATGCAGGCCGCCAGCGACATCTTCCTCGGCTGGACCACCGGCGCGGCCGGGCGCCACTTCTACGGCCGCCAGCTGCGCGACATGAAGGGCTCCGCCGAGGTCACCGGCATGAAGCCGACCGGCCTGCGCCGCTACGCCGAACTGTGCGGCCGCACCCTGGCCCGCGCCCACGCCCGCTCCGGCGACCGCCTCGCCATCGCCGGCTACCTGGGGGCCAACGCCGACACCTTCGCCGAGGCGATCGCCGACTTCTCCGTCCTGTACGCCGACATGACCGTCGCCGACCACGCCGCCCTCTGCGCCGCGATCGACGACGGCACGCTCAAGGCCCGCCGGGGGATGTGACGGGCCCGGCTCCCGGCCTCGGCTCACGGCTGCTCAGACGGCCGCCGTGCCGCGGGGGAGGACGGGCGCGGTGAGCGAGGGGTCGACGAGGACGGGCTCCTCGGCGCGGGTGCGGGCCAGGGCCGCCGGGTCCAGGACGGCGACGGCGAGGCCGGGGTCGGCCTCGCCGGCGTCCGCGAGGAGGGTGCCGTCCGGGGCCCAGACGGCGCTGCCGCCGCAGCCGTGGTACGGGCCGCCGGGGCCGCTGTGGTTGGCGAGCAGCACGTAGGCGGTGTTGTCCATGGCACGGGCGGGGAAGAGCACGGCCCGCTGGCGGGCGCCGCCGCCGCGGCCGAACATCGCGCCCACCAGGTAGGCGTGGCAGCCGTCCAGGGCGGCGGCCCGGGCGTGCTCGGGGAAGCCGGAGTCCCAGCAGATGCCGAGGCCGAGCCGCCAGCCGTCCAGGACGAGGGTGCCGCCGTGACCGCCGGGCCGGAAGCCGGCGGCCCGCTCCGAGGGGGTCACGTGCTGCTTGTCGTACCGCGCGGCGGGGCGGCCGTCACGGCCGAGGGCCAGCGCGGAGATCCGCAGCCCGCCGCCGTCGGCGTCGAGGGCGGGGGCGCCGGCCACCACGGCGGTGCCGGTGGCGGCGCAGGCCTCGGCCAGCGGGTCCAGCCGGGGGTCGTCGCCGTCCAGGGCGTACGTGCCGGGGGCCGCCGCGATGCCGTCGAGCTCGTACCCGGTGAGGAACAGCTCGGGCAGGACGAGCAGGCCGGCGCCCCGGTCGGCGGCCCGGCGGACCAGGTCGGCGGCGGTGGCGACGTTCGCGCCGACGTCCAGGGCGGCGCAGGCCGCCTGGCCGGCGGCGAGGGTGAGCGGGGCGGTGGGCGGCGCATGAAGATCGTTCATGTCCGCCCAACCTACCCCGCCCCGCGACCGGCCGGGTAGGGCCGGCGTTCGAGAACCGCCCGGGTCAGCCGGCCGGGGCCAGCAGCCGCAGCGCGCCCGGGGCGACGGCCACCTCGACGGGCAGGGCGGCGATGAACTCGCCGTCGGCGTAGGCGTTCAGGCCGGGTGACTCGATCCGCAGCGAGCGCACCCGATGGGTGGTGACCTGTGGGTGGTGGATGTGGGTGCCCTTGAAGACGGTGGGGAAGAACCGGGCTATTCGCAGTCGGGGCATCGCCGCGACCAGGGTGACGTCCAGCAGGCCGTCGGCCGGGTCCGCGGCGGGGCAGATGTGCATGCCGCCGCCGTAGCTGCGGGTGTTGCCGATCGCGGCCAGGGTGAGGTCCCGTTCGATGACGGTGCCGTCGTCCAGGACCAGCCGGTACGGCAGCGGGCGCAGGTTGGCGAACTCGACCAGGATGGCCAGGTTGTAGCGCATCCGCCCGTGCGGCCAGCGCAGCCGGTTGGCGCGGTCGCTGACCAGGGAGTCGAAGCCGGTGGCGAGGACGGAGCCGAAGTACCGGGTGGCGCCGTTGGCCGCGGTGATCCGGCCGAGGTCGACCCGGCGGGCGGCCCCGGCGGCGATCACGTCGGCGGCGGCCTCGGGGTCGCCCAACGGCAGCCCGAAGGAGCGGGCGTGGTCGTTGCCGGTGCCGGCCGGGACGAGGCCGAGCGGGACGCAGGTGCCCGCGAGCGCCTGGATGCCGAGGTTGACCATGCCGTCCCCGCCGACGACGACCAGCGCGTCCACGTTGTCGGCGACGGCGTCCCGGGCGATCCGGGTGGCGTCGGCGGCGTCGGCCCCGGTGCGTTCGACGACCTCGACGCCGAGCGCGCGCAGCCGGGCGACGGCCCGCCGGCCGGCGGGCGCGGCGTGGCCGACGCCCGCCGTCGGGTTGGTGAGGACCGTGACCCGTCTCATGGGATCAGCTTCCCGGGGTTGAGGATGCCCGCCGGGTCCAGCTCGGCCTTGACCGCGCGCAGGACGCGCACGCCCAGCTCGCCGACCTCCCCGGTCATCCACGGGCGGTGGTCGGTGCCGACGGCGTGGTGGTGGGTGATGGTCCCGCCGGCGGCGAGGATGGCGTCGCCGGCGGCCTGCTTGGCGGCGCCCCACTGGGCGAGCGGGTCGGTGCCCATCGCGGCGACCACGGTGAAGTACAGCGAGGCGCCGGCCGGGTAGACGTGCGAGATGTGGCACAGCACCAGGGCGCCGGGCAGCGCCTCGGTCAGCGCCGTGGTGACGGCGAACCGCAGCGCGGCCAGCTGCCGCCAGGAGGTGGCGGTCTCCAGGGTCTCGCAGAGCGCGCCGGCCGACAGCAGCGAGTCGCGCAGGTACGGGGCGTTGAACCGGCCGTGCTCCCAGGCGAGCGCCGGGGCCTCGCCCAGCGAGCGTCCGCCGGCCGCGAGCAGCAGCGCACGGGTGGCCCCGTGGCGGGCGGCGACCTGCTCGGCGGTGCCCTCGAAGACGGTGACGGCCAGGCAGCCGCTGACCTCGGAGGAGCCGCCGATCCTCTCGGTCATCGCCAGGTTGACGGCGGTCTCGGCCTCGTCGGAGAGCCGGATCACGGTGACGCCGGGGCCCTGCTGGGCGACGGCCCGCAGGGCGGCCGCGCCGGTGGTGAAGTCGGGGAAGCTCCAGGCCTCGTGGGCCTTGGCGGCGGGGAGGGCGTGCACCCGCACCCGGACGGCGGTGATGACGCCGAGGGTGCCCTCCGAGCCGAGGAACAGCTCGCGCAGGTCCGGGCCGGCGGCCGAGGCGGGGGCGCGGCCGAGGTCCATGACGCCGGCGGGGGTGACCACGCGCAGACCGAGCACCATGGCGTCGAAGCGCCCGTACCCGGCGGAGTCCTGGCCGGAGGAGCGGGTGGCCGCGAAGCCGCCGATGGTGGCGAAGCGGAAGCTCTGCGGGTAGTGGCCGAGCTCGTGGCCGCGGGCGCCCAGCAGCTCCTCGGCGGCCGGGCCGGTGAGTCCGGCGCCGAGCAGCGCCGTGCCGGACTCCTCGTCCAGATCGAGGAGTTCGTCGAAGCGGCGCAGGTCGAGCGAGATCACGCCGGCGAAGCCCGTACGGACCGGGTCCAGTCCGCCGACCACGCTGGTGCCGCCGCCGAACGGGACCACGGCGATCCGGCGCTCGGCGCAGACGGCCAGCAGGGCGGCGACCTCGTCCTCGCTGCCGGGCAGCACCACGGCGTCCGGCGCGTCCTGCTCGGCCCGGGAGCGGCGGCGCAGCAGGTCGGGGGTGGACTTGCCGCCGGCCCGGGGCAGGCGGTCGGCGTCGGCGGCGGAGACGTGGGCCTCGCCGACGACCGCGGTGAGCGCCGCGAGGTCCTCGGCGGTGAGCGCGCAGGGGCGGAGCACGACGTCGTCGGCGGCGGGGCCGGACTCGGCGGGGCCGGTGACGCCCAGCGCGGCGGCCAGCAGGCCCAAGACGTCCTCGGAGAGCTCCTTGGCGAGCGCCGGGTCGCCCCAGGCGTCCCACTTCATCGGGGGGAGCGGCAGGACGGCGCCTGCGGGGCGGTCTGGTGCGTTCTCGGGTGCCATGCGTTACAGTTTTACACATCATGTCAAGCAGTAACGCTCCCGATGAGGGCCGGGCGCAGGGCGCCCCGGAAGAACGCAGCACCGATGACGCGATCCTCGACGCGGCGGCCGAGCTGATCGTCCAACTCGGCGTGCGCCGCACCCAGTTGGCCGAGATCGCCCGGCGCGCCGGGGTCAGCCGGCCCACCGTCTACCGGCGCTGGCCGGACGTCCGCGCGGTGATCGGGGCGCTGCTCACCCGGGAGATCCGCGCCACCCGGGCCGAGGTCCCGCTGCGCGGCGAGGACCGCGAGGCCTTCGTCGAGGGCGTCGTCGAGGTCGCCGTACGGCTGCGCGACCACCCGGTGCTCGGCGCCCTGCTGCACTCCGCCGACTCCGACACCCTCTTCTTCGAGTACGTCGTCGAACGGCTCGGCACCAGCCAGCGCGGCCTGCTCGACGAACTGCGCGCCGGCATCGAACAGGGCCAGCGGCACGGTTCCGTCCGGGCCGGCGAACCCACCGAACTCGCCGCCATGGTGCTGCTGATCGCCCAGTCCACCGTCCAGTCGCACCGCATGGTCGCCCCGCTGCTGCCCGAGGCGGCCTGGCGGCGCGAACTGGCCAGAGCGCTGAACGGATACCTCGCGCCGTGACCGAAGACGTGACCGAAGACATGACCGACGACGTGACCCCGGACCCCGCACCCTCCACCGGCGCCGACCCCGTCCCCTGCGTGGACCGGCCCGGCGGCCCGCCCACCGGCGCGTACGCCGGCACCGGCCGCCTGGACGCCCACCGCCGGGCCCTCGAACTCGATGCCCTGGCCGGCGGGACGGTCGACCTGCTGGTCATCGGGGCCGGCGTCACCGGCGCCGGGGTCGCCCTGGACGCCGCCTCGCGCGGGCTGCGCACCGTCCTGGTCGACGCCCGCGACCTGGCCTTCGGCACCAGCCGCTGGAGCTCCAAGCTGGTGCACGGCGGCCTGCGCTACCTCGCCTCCGGCCGGGTCGGCGTCGCCCGGGAGAGCGCCCGCGAGCGCCACCTGCTGATGACCCGCACCGCCCCGCACCTGGTCCGCCCGCTGCCCCAGCTCGTCCCGCTGCTGCCCGGCCTGGTCGGCCCCGGGCAGTCCGCGCTGATCCGCGCCGGGTTCCTGGCCGGCGACGCGCTGCGCACCGGCGCCGGCACCCCCGCCCTGCTGCTGCCCCGGATGCGCCGGATCGACGCCGAGCAGGCCCGCCGGCTGGTGCCCGGCGTACGGGGCTCCGGCCTGCGCGGCGCGCTGGTCGCGCACGACGGGCAGCTCGTCGACGACGCCCGGCTGGTGGTCGCCATCGCGCGGACCGCCGCGCAGTACGGCGCGAGCGTGCTCACCCGGGTCCGGGCGAGCGAGGTCACCGGCACCTCGGCCCGGCTGACCGACGCCCTCACCGGCCACTCGCTCACCGTCACCGCCCGCGCCGTGGTCAACGCCACCGGCGTCTGGGCCGGCGAGGTCGACCCCTCGATCACGCTGCGGCCCAGCCGGGGCACCCATCTGATCCTGGACGCCGCCGCCCTGGGCCGGCCCACCGCCGCGCTCACCGTGCCGGTGCCCGGCTCCACCAGTCGCTTCGTCTTCGCGCTCCCGCAGCAGCTCGGCCGGATCGCGCTCGGCCTCACCGACGAGGACGCGCCCGGCCCGATCCCCGACGAGCCGCAGCCCGCCGAGCACGAGGTGGACTTCCTCCTCGACACCGTCAACCGGGCCCTGGACACCGCGCTGACCAGGGCGGACGTCCGCGGCGCGGTGGCCGGACTGCGCCCGCTGATCGACACCGGCGGCGGCAGCACGGCCGACCTCTCGCGCCGCCACGCGGTGCTGGAGTCCCCGAACGGCGTGATCACCGTGGTCGGCGGCAAGCTCACCACCTACCGCGGGATGGCCGAGGACACGGTGGACACCGCCGTACGGCTGCGCGGCCTGACCGCCCGGGCCTGCTGGACCGCCCGGCTCCCGCTGATCGGCGCGCCCGCGCACCGCGACAGCCGCCCGGTGCCGGCCGGCGCGCCCGCCTCCCTGGTCGCCCGGTACGGCGGCGAGGCCGGCCGGGTGCTGGCCGCGGGCGACCACCGCCCGGTCGTCGAGGGGCTGGACGTCACCCGGGCCGAGATCGCCTTCGCGGTGCGCCACGAGGGTGCCCTGGACGCCTCCGACGTGCTGGACCGCCGGACCAGGATCGGCCTGGTCCGGGCCGACGCGGACCGGGCCCGGGCGGTGGTGGAGGAGATCGTCGGGGAGGTCCTGGACGAGGCCCCGTAACGGCGTGCGCGGGCCCGGCGTCGCCGACGGTGACAGACTGGTGGGACGGACCAGTCGTGGCGGGAGCGGCCATGGACACCACCGACATCGGTACCAGCACGGGGGCCGTCGACGCCGGGGCGCTGGCCGCCGCCTTCCGGGGTGAGCTGGTGGGCCCCGGCGACGGCCCGCGCTACCACGAGGCCCGGCGGATCTGGAACGCCTCGGTGGACCGCTCGCCGGCCCTGATCGCCTACTGCACGGGCGTGGCGGACGTGATCGCGGCGGTCCGCTTCGGCGTGGAGCGCGGACTGCGGATCGCGGTGCGCAGCGGCGCCCACAGCTTCCCCGGGCAGTCGGTCTGCGACGGCGGGCTGGTGATCGACCTGTCCGCGATGAAGGGCGTCCGGGTCGACCCCGAGGCCCGTACCGTGCGTGCCCAGGCCGGTGTCCTGCTCGGCGAACTCGACCGTGAGACCCAGCAGTTCGGCCTCGCCGTGCCCGCCGGGATCGTCACCCACACCGGACTGGCCGGACTCACGCTGGGCGGCGGGATCGGCTGGCTGATGCGTAAGTACGGCCTGACGGTCGACCAACTCCTCTCCGTGGACCTGGTGACGGCGGAGGGCGGGTTCGTGAAGGCGAGCGAGCGGGAGAACCCGGAGCTGTTCTGGGGGCTGCGCGGCGGCGGCGGGAACTTCGGCATCGCCACCGGGTTCGAGTTCCGGCTGAACCCGCTGGGCCCGGTGGTGCTGGCCGGCCCGCTGCTGTGGCCGATGGCCGACTCGGCGCGGCTGCTGCGCCTCTACCGCGAGTGGATCGCCGACGCGCCGGACGACCTGACCACCGCCGTGGTGCACCGCAAGGCGCCGCCGCTGCCGGAGATCCCGGCGGAGCTGCACGGGCGCCCGGTGGTGATGGTGGTCTGCTGCTGGGCCGGGGCGGTCGAGGACGGCGAGCGGATGCTGCGGCCGCTGCGGGCGTTCGGGCCGCCGGTCCTCGACCTGTGCCGGTCGAAGCCGTTCACCGAGCACCAGGCGATGTTCGACCCGAGCTTCCCGCACGGGCGCTGGTACTACTTCAAGTCCTGCGACGTGGCGGCGCTCGACGACCCGGTGATCGAGCTGACCGCCGAGCACTCGGCGCGGATCGGCTCCCCGCTGACCAGCTTCCCGATCTTCCAACTCGGCGGCGCCATCCGGCGGCTGGGTGAGGACGACACGGCGTTCAGCGGACGTTCGGCGGGCCACACCTTCAACATCAACGGCACCACCGCGGCCGCCGAGGGCTTCGCCGAGGAACGCGCCTGGGTGCGCGGCTTCTGGTCCGCGCTCGCGCCGCACCACACCGGGGTGTACGTCAACTTCCTGATGGAGGAGGGCGACGGGCGGGTCCAGCAGGCGTACGGCGAGCGGAAGTTCGCCCGGCTGCGGGCGCTGAAGCGGCAGTGGGACCCGCGGAACGTGTTCCGGCTGAACCAGAACATCCCGCCGGACTGAACCGCCTGCCCTTGCTCAGCGGGCGGTCCGCTCGGGCATCGGCCGGACGGTGCCGGACAGCTCCAGGAAGCAGGCCAGCGGGCTGTCCGCGCCCCCGGTGCGCTCCATCCGCACCGTCACCGGCAGCGGCGGCTCACCGGCGACCTGGGCGGACAGGCTCAGCGGGTAGACGCCGTGCCCGTGCACCCGGTGGAAGGCGCACTCCTTGCCGTCCACCAGCACCTCCGTCTCGGTGATCCAGCCGGAACGGACGTTCACGGTCACCGAGTGGTCGCCCTGGTCGAGGTGGAAGCTGTGCCGTTGCCGCATGGGGGTCCTCCGGATCCGTCGCGCCCCCGGCCCACAGTCTAGGCCCGGCCGTCGCCGTTCACGTTCTGGTGATCTCTACAGTGTTGTAGATTCTTCGCCAGGGAGAGCGACCAGAGGAGGGAATCGTGGGAGTTTCGCTGGCCAAGGGCGGCAACGTCTCGCTGACCAAGGAGGCGCCGGGCCTGACCGCCGTCATCATCGGTCTCGGCTGGGACGTGCGCACCACCACCGGTGCCGACTACGACCTGGACGCGAGCGCGCTGCTGTGCCGCGCGACCGGCAAGGTGGTCTCCGACCAGCACTTCGTCTTCTTCAACAACCTGCGCAGCCCCGAGGGTTCGGTCGAGCACAGCGGCGACAACCTGACCGGCGGCGGGGACGGCGACGACGAGCAGATCAAGGTCGACCTGGCCGCCGTGCCGGCGGAGGTCGCCAAGGTGGTCTTCCCGGTGTCGATCTACGACGCCGACGCCCGGCTGCAGAACTTCGGCCAGGTCCGCAACGCCTTCATCCGCGTGGTGAACCAGGCCAACGGCCAGGAGATCGCCCGGTACGACCTCACCGAGGACGCGTCCACCGAGACCGCGATGGTCTTCGGCGAGCTCTACCGGCACGGCACGGAGTGGAAGTTCCGCGCCATCGGCCAGGGCTACGCCTCCGGCCTGCGCGGCATCGCGACCGACTACGGCGTCAACGTCTGAGCGCGCGCGGGGCGCCGGGCACCCGCCCGGCGCCCCGGCCGCCGTTCCCGTCCCGGACCGGCGCGCCCGGACGGTCGGCGTGCGCGCCCCGGCCCGGCGTGCCCCGGGCGGCTCAGGCCTTCTCGTACGGCGAGGGGGCCGGGAAGTAGGCCCGCAGGAACCCGGTCACCTCGCGCTCCTGTTCCTCGGCGGGCAGGCCGTCGCGGACGCCGTCGGCCAGGCAGAACAGGTCGGCCCAGCGCAGCTCGTGCAGCTCCGGCAGCCGGGCGAGGTCCTCGGCGCTGTCGGTCAGGAAGAACCCGTCGTACAGCCGGCCCTCCACCGCGCGCGCGGTGGCGTGGGCGAAGTGGGTCGCCAGGGTGATCGGCGCGAGGTCGGCGGCCGCGCGGAACGGCGAGTGGACGGTCCCGGCGAGCTCCTCGGCGAACCGTTCGGCGGACTCCGTCAGCACGCTGCGGCGCAGCGGGTACGGGGCGTGCTTGAGCGTCCGGGGGTAGGAGCGTCCCACGGCCGTGGCGAGGGCGGCCCGGGTGTTCTTCTGGGCGCTGACGTAGACCGAGTCCTCGGGCCCGGCCTCGCCGGGCGGGATCACCCGGTCGTCGGGGAAGTACCGGGGCAGGCCGTTGCCGAGGAAGAAGTCCTCCGGCACCAGCGCGCGGCCGAGGAACATGTCGTCGTTGAAGTACAGGAAGTGCTCGGCCAGATCCGGGATCAGGTGCAGCCGGGTCTCGATGGCGTGGGAGTTGAACACCGGCCCGGCGCCGCTGCCGGCGAACAGGTCCCGGTGCGGGACCACGGTCAGGCCGGGCCGGCCGGTGTCCAGCCAGTCGGGCACCTGGTCGTCGGTGACCAGGAAGATCCGCCGGATCCAGGGCGCGTACGAGGCGATCGAGCGCAGGCAGTAGCGCAGTTCGTCGCGGTTGCGGAAGCGCTGGTCGGCGTCGCCCGCCGGACCCTTCGCGGGGACCCCGGTGAGGGCCTCGCGGGCGGCCGCGCGGCGGCGCTGCCAGGCGGGGTCGCCGTCGTCCACCCAGGTGACCACGGCGTCGACGGGGAAGTCCACCTGGTCCGGCAGCGGGGTGGCGAAGGCGTCGACCAGCGGGTAGTCGCGGCCGGCGACGGTGGCGGTGGCGGTGGCCGCCAGCGAGGGCACCCACCAGCCGAAGGGGGTCTCGTCGATGGAGGCGATCGCGCCCCGGGAGGGGGCGGCCGAGTCCCAGAACTCCACGTCGCAGCCGACCTCGGGCCCGTACAGCACGGTGCCGACCACGGCCGGCCGGTAGATCCGCACGCCCTTCACCCGGTCGGCCGGGGCGGGCGGCTCCTCGTCCGGGCCGTCCGCATTCTCCGCACTCTCCGCACCGCCCGGGCCGTCGACGGTGGTGCCGGGGTCGAGCGGGGCCTCGAAGTCGGTGACCGCGGCGGGTAGTTGCTCGGCGAGGACGGTGCCGAGGGTGCGTCCGTGCTCCAGCAGGTCGGCGTAGACCGGCCGGCCGGCGAAGGCGGCGGCCAGGGCGGCGAGCACGGCCGGACGGTCGCCCGGGGTGATCGCCAGCCGGTGGCGCGGCCGGCGGTCGGGCACCAGGCCGTGCGTGAGGCCCGCCGTCCGCAGCGCCTCGGAGACCTCGGCCAGGTTGGCGTCCCGGCGGGTGCCGGGCAGCAGGTCGCGGTGCGGCTCGGCGAGGTGGTCGCCCTGGCGGACGGTGCCGGTGGCCGCGCCGAGCAGTTCGTCCTCGCGGGCCCGCCGGGCCTCGGTCAGCCGCTCCAGCCGGGCGAGCCGTTCCTCCCGCTCCAGGCGCTCCAGCCGTTCCCGTCGCTCGGCCCGGTCCTCCGTGCCGCCCGGCGTCCCGCTCGGATCCGGCGCCTGCGGGCCGCCGGTTGCCCGGTCGGTGCCGGGCGAGGCCCAGCGGCGGGCCAGCGCCGCCAACGGGCGTATCGCGGCGGACGGATGGGCGCGGCGAATGGACACGGGAGAAAACTCCGGGGGGGGATTGGTCGGATGTTGTTCTACCGGAATTCGAGGGTGGGTTCCGGGGGCCGGATGACTCGGGTCAGCCTGGCACGAGAATATGAAGGAACCCTGTGAAAGCGGTTCGCGCTCACTGAACGGTGGCCCTGGACCTCCTGGTGTGTACTCGACACGGCGGGCGGCGGGCGAATTACCCGGGCCGTCCGGAGGAGATCGTACGCGTCCCAGGAATGCGCCGCGGCGGCTCTCCGATAACGATCGGATGACCGGCCGGGCCGTCCGGTGTGGATTCGGCCGGGAAAGTCCGACATCGGCTCCGGAAGTCCGGACTCCGGAACACGGGTGAGGGGAATCCGGCCCCCTTCGCCGCCGCGGCCCCGGCGGGCCGTCGGTCCCGATGATTTTGCAACTGGTTGCACTCGATCGAGGGAGTGCCCTACCGTTCGGTAACAACGGCCGGGCGTCGGGGCCCGGCACCGCGCGAGGAGCTTTCCGCAGATGACCGACTCGAACCAGAGCGCCGCCTACCCCCACCTGCTCAGCCCGCTCGACCTCGGCTTCACCACCCTGCCCAACCGGGTGCTGATGGGCTCGATGCACGTCGGCCTGGAGGAGGCCCCGGACGGCTTCGAGCGGATGGCCGCCTTCTACGCCGAGCGCGCCCGCGGCGGCGTCGGCCTCATCGTCACCGGTGGCATCGCCCCCAACGAGGCCGGCCGGCCCTGGGGCGGCGGCGCCATGCTGACCACCGGGGAGGAGGCGGACAAGCACCGGGTCGTCACCGACGCCGTCCACGCCGAGGGCGGCCGCATCGCCCTGCAGATCCTGCACTTCGGCCGCTACGCCTACCACCCGGACCTGGTCGCCCCCAGCGCCCTGCAGGCCCCGATCAGCCCGTACGTGCCCAACGCGCTCACCGCCGAGCAGGTCGAGCAGACCATCGAGGACTTCGCCCGCTGCGCCGAGCTCGCCCGGCGGGCCGGCTACGACGGCGTCGAGATCATGGGCTCCGAGGGCTACCTGATCAACGAGTTCATCGCGGCCGCCACCAACCACCGCGAGGACGAGTGGGGCGGCTCGTACGAGAACCGGATGCGCTTCCCGGTCGAGATCGTCCGCCGGGTCCGCGAGCGGGTCGGCGAGGACTTCATCATCGTCTACCGCCTCTCCATGCTCGACCTGATCCCCGGCGGCTCCACCCTCCCCGAGGTCGTCCGGCTGGCCCAGGCCGTCGAGGCGGCCGGCGCCACCATCATCAACACCGGCATCGGCTGGCACGAGGCCCGCATCCCCACCATCGCCACCTCCGTGCCGCGCGGCGCCTGGGCCTGGGTCACCAAGAAGGTCATGGGCACGGTCGGCATCCCGCTGGTCACCACCAACCGCATCAACACCCCCGAGCTCGCCGAGCAGCTGCTCGCCGACGGCTACGCCGACATGGTCTCGCTGGCCCGCCCGATGCTCGCCGACGCCGACTTCGTCGCCAAGGCCGCCGCCGGCCGCCCCGAGGCCATCAACACCTGCATCGGCTGCAACCAGGCCTGCCTGGACCACACCTTCAGCGGCCAGATCACCTCCTGCCTGGTCAACCCGCGCGCCTGCCACGAGACCCAGCTCGTCCTCGCCCCGACCCGGCTGCGCAAGCGCCTCGGCGTCGTCGGCGCCGGCCCGGCCGGCCTCGCGTTCGCCGTCTCCGCCGCCGAACGCGGCCACTCCGTCACCCTGTTCGACGCCGGCGAGGTCATCGGCGGGCAGCTGAACGTCGCCCGGCAGGTGCCCGGCAAGGAGGAGTTCAACGAGACCCTCCGCTACTTCCGCACCCGCGTCGCCGAGCTGGGCGTGGAGCTGCGCCTCGGCGCCGAGGTGGACGCGGACCAGCTGGCCGCGCACGGCTTCGACGAGGTGGTCCTCGCCACCGGCGTCACCCCGCGCGTCCCCGCCGACATCGAGGGCATCGACCACCCCAGCGTGGTCAGCTACCTGGACGTGCTGCGCGACGGCGCCCCGGTCGGCGAGCGGGTCGCCGTCCTCGGCGCCGGAGGCATCGGCTTCGACGTCGCCGAGTTCCTCACCGACCAGGGCGACGAGGCCAGCCTCAACCCGCCCGTCTTCCAGGCCAAGTGGGGCATCGACGCCGAGTACCGCGAGGCCGGCGGCCTGAAGCGCCCGGAGGCCCCCAAGCCCCCGCGCAGCGTCCACCTGCTCCAGCGCAAGACCACCAAGGTCGGCGCGGGCCTCGGCAAGACCACCGGCTGGATCCACCGCACCGAGCTCAAGCACCGCGGCGTGGTGATGGTCCCCGGCGTCACCTACGAGCGGGTCGACGACGCCGGCCTGCACATCCTGCTGGACGGCGAGCGCCAGGTGCTGCCCGTCGACACCGTGGTGCTGTGCACCGGCCAGGAGCCCCGCCGCGACCTGGTCGAGGCCCTGCGCGGGCACGGCATCGAGGCCCACCTGATCGGCGGCGCCGACGTGGCCGCCGAACTGGACGCCAAGCGGGCCATCAAGCAGGGCACCGAGCTGGCCGCCTCGCTCTGACGCCGCCCCGACCCCGCGTACGGTCCCGCGCGGACCCCTGCACCGGACAAGGTGCACGGGTCCGCGCGCGCCGGCCCGTACGCCCCGATCCGTAGGCTGGGCCCATGTCACTGCCGCACGCCATCCTCACCGCCCTGCTGGAGAAGCCGTCCTCGGGGCTGGCGCTGACCCGGCGGTTCGACAGGTCGATCGGCTTCTTCTGGTCCGCCACCCACCAGCAGATCTACCGCGAGCTGGGCCGGCTGGAGACCTCCGGACTGATCCGGGCGCTGCCCCAGACCGGCCCGGTGCGCGGACAGAAGAGGGAGTACGAGGTGCTGCCGGCCGGGCGGGCCGCGCTGGTGGACTGGGTGGCGGAGCGTCAGGAGCCCAAGGCGATCCGCGAGCCGCTGCTGCTGCGCCTGCGCGCGGCCGCGGTGGTCGGCGCGGCCGGGCTCGCCGAGGAGCTGGAGCGTCACCTGGCCCTGCACCGCGAGCAGCTGGCGCAGTACCTGGAGATCGAGCGGCGGGACTTCCCGCCCGAGCAGGCGGCGGAGGAGAACCGGCTCCAACACGCCGTGCTGCGGGCCGGGATCGGCCTGGAGACCTTCTGGACCGAGTGGCTCGCCGAGGCGCTGGCGGCCCTGCCCGGGGAACCGGGGGATCCGGAGGGGTCCGCCGGGGAGCCCGCTCCGGGGCCGCGGGCCTGACCTGCGGGCCCGGGAGCCCGGTGGGAGACTGGGAGGAGTCCCTCCAGCACTCTCCGATAGGGGCACCCCCATGTCTGCGCTGAGACCACTCCTCGCCCTCGCCGCCACCGCCGCGCTCGCCCTGGGCGGCGTGGGTGTCCAGGCCGGGGCCGCCCGGGCCGCCGCCCTGCCGGACGAGGCGCAGCTCAGGGCCGCCCTGCTCACCGTCGAGGACGTCGGCTCCTCCTTCACCGAGGTCCCGGTCGAGGAGAACCCCGAGGACCCGCTCGTCGGCGATCAGATCATCGGCTGCGAGGACCTCGTCGACCTGCTCAAGGACGTCACGGCCACGCCGCCGCCCACCGAGACCTGGGAGGCCACCGAGCTGGTCGGCCGCGGCGACAACCCGTACATCACCGAGAGCCTGTACACCGAGGACGCCGGGACCCTGACCGCCGACTTCGCGACGGCGAGCGACGCCATGGAGTCCTGCGAGCAGTTCACGATCGCCGGGGACGAGAGCGGCCTCGAAGGGACCACGTTCGACGTCTCCCCGGTCGACCTCGGCGGCGCCACCGACGCCCCCGCCATCCGTATGGAAGGCGAGGTCTTCGGGAGCCCGGTCAACATCTACCTGGCCATCGAACGCTTCGGCCCGGTCGCCATGGCCTACACCTACGTCCAGCAGGGCGACTCCGGCGCCGAGGCCGCCGCCGAGTACTACCTCACCGCCGTGGACAAGGCCGAACAGGTCCTGCAGGCCGAGGCCGGCAGCACCGCCGACGACATCGGCACCGCGAGCTGACCCGGAAGCCCCGACCAGGCACCCGCCACCCGGTACCCGCCACCCGCCACCCGACATCCGGCGCGACGGCCGGCGCGCCGGCGACCCGACCGCCGTGCGACCCGACCGCCGTACGGCCGGGCCACCGGCGCGCTCGCGCATCATAGGGGGATGCGCGCCGCACGACTCATCAGAATGGTCCTGCTGCTCCAGTCCCGGCCGTCGATGACCGCCCGGGAGCTGGCGGCCGAGCTGGAGGTCTCCGAACGGACCGTCACCCGGGACGCCCTCGCCCTCGCCGAGGCCGGCGTCCCGGTGTACGCCGACCGCGGCCGGGTCGGCGGCTACCGGCTGCTCGGCGGCTACCGCACCCGACTGACCGGACTGGAGCGCGGCGAGGCCGAGGCCCTGTTCCTGTCCGGGGTGCCGGGCGCGCTGCGCGAGATGGGCCTGGAGGACGCCGCCTCCGCCGCCCGCCTCAAGGTGTCCGCCGCCCTGCTGCCCTCCCTGCGCGACGCGCCCGCCTCCGCCGCCCAGCGCTTCCACCTCGACGCCCCCGGCTGGTTCCACGAACCGCAGACCCCGCCGCTGCTCGCCCGGATCGCCCGCGCGGTCTGGGCGGACCGCACCGTGACGGCCCGCTACCGCAAGCAGGGTGGCGAGGTGGAGCGCGAACTCGCGCCGTACGGGCTCGTGCTGAAGGCCGGCGTCTGGTACCTCTGCGCCCGCGCCGGCGAGCACTTCCGGGTCTACCGGGTCGACCGGCTCACCGCCGTCACCGAGCACGAGGCGCGCTTCACCCGCGACGAGGACTTCGACCTGCCCGCCTTCTGGGCCGGGCGCGCCGCCGAGTTCACCCGTTCCCTGCTGCGCGCGAGCGTGGTGCTGCGCCTCACCCCCGACGGCGCCCGGCTGCTGCCCCGCCTCACCGACCGGGCCGCCGCCCGGGAGGCGCTGGCCGCCGCCGGCCCGCCCGACGCCCACGGCCGGGTCACGGTCACCCTGCCGGTGGAGTCACCCGAGGTCGCGTACGACCAACTCCTCGGCGGCGGGCCGGAGATCGAGGTACTGGAGCCGCCCGCGCTGCGCGCCAGGTTCGCCGGGGCGGCCCGCCGGGCGCACGAGCTGTACGGCGGGCCGCCCGGGGATCAGCGGTAGTCCTCGACGGGGGCGTCCTTGCCGCCGTGCACGACCTCCTCGAAGTACGCCCAGGCGTCCGGCCGCGAGCCGTCGGCGTCGGTGAAGCCGTACTCCCGGGCGAGCTGACCGCTGGACAGCGACCGTCCGCTCCAGCGCGCCCGCTCCGGGTCGGCCGCCAGCGCGGCGACCGCCCGGCCGATGTACACCGGCGACTCGGCGATCGCGAAGTGCGGCTCCTCGGCCACCGCGTCCCGCCAGTTCTCCTCGCGCACGCCGAACACGTCCAGCATCTGCTCGGAGCGCAGGAACCCCGGCGTCAGCGCGACCGCCGTACCGCCGAACTCCCGCAGCTCGGTGGCCAGACCGAAGGCCATCCGGATCGGGGCGTTCTTCGCCAGGTCGTAGTAGAGGGTCTCGCGGAAGTGCGCCCGGTTGTAGTCCGCCGTGCCGTCGGTCACCTCCACCACCAGCCCGCCCGGGTGGCGGATCAGCAGCGGCAGCGCGCAGCTGCTGGTGATCAGGTGGGTGCGTACGCCCAGCTCCAGCATCCGAAGCCCGCGCTCCAGGTCCACCTCCCAGGTCCGCACGCCGAACTGGACCAGGTGCTCGCCGCCCCAGACGTCGTTGACCAGGACGTCCAGTCGCCCCCGCTCCCGGTCGATCCGCTCGACCAGCGCCCGCACCTGTTCGGCCTCCAGGTGGTCGGTCGGCACCGCGATGCCCTCACCGCCCGCCGCCGTCACCAGCTCGGCCGTGTCCTCGATGGTCTCCCCGGCCCGCCCGACCTCGCTGACCCGCTCCCGGGTGGTCCGCCCGGTCACGTACACCGTCGCCCCGGCGCCCCCCAGTGCCACCGCGATGGCCCGCCCGGCCCCCCTGGTGGCCCCGGCCACCAGCGCGATCCGGCCGGCCAGCGGCCGCTCGTTCCCCGTCCTCGTGCTCTCGTCGCTCATGCGACCGACTCTGACAGCGAATCCCGACACCTCCTGTCCGGCTTTCCGGATTTCACCCGTGCGGCGGGCGGCCGCGCCGGCCCGGTGAGCGGCACCCCCGGGTGAACGCCCGCGGTCGTCAGCCGAGGCGGCCGGTCCGGCGGGCCACCCGCCGCTCCAGGGCGGTGCGGCGCTCGGGCCACTCCTCGGCGGTGATGGAGAAGATCGCGGAGTCGCGCAGCAGGCCGTCCTCGCCCGGCGCCCAGGACCTGGACCAGTTGCGCAGGACGCCCTCGAAGGTCGCGCCGACGGCCTCGATGGCGGCCCGGGAGCGGGCGTTGCGGGCGTCGGTCTTCAGGTCGACCCGGGCGACGTTCCAGTGCTCGAAGGCGTGCCGGAAGAGCAGCAGCTTGGCCTCCGCGTTGATGCCGGTGCCCTGGGCGGAGGAGCGGAGCCAGGTGAAGCCGACCTCGACGGCGCACAGGCCCTCGCCGTCCGGCCACGGCCGCGGGTCCCAGAAGGACGTGGCGCCGACCACCCGCCCCGTCGCCCGTTCGACCTGGACGTACGGGGCGAGGATCCCGGCGACGGCGCGGGCATGCTGGGCCTCGATGTAGCCGGCGACCTCACCGGCCCGGGGCACCCAGGTGTAGTGGTAGCTCGCGCGGTCCTCCTCGGCGGCCTCCGCCAGGCCCGCCGCATGGCGGTGCTCCAGCGGCTCCAGCCGGACGATCTCACCGTCGAGCACGAAAGCCATCGGGCACCACTCCTTGCACACCGGTCGCGGGTCGTTCCCCGCGCCCAGCGTTCCAGTGCCGCCGCCCCGTGTCGCCTGATTTGCTCAGAGGGTGAGACCCGCCAGCCCGTCCGGTACGGCGATCCCGAACTCGCCCTCCAGCAGCGCCCGGACGTCGTCGGCGGAGGCCAACTCCCGCTCCCGGACGGTGCCGTCGGCGGCCGTCTCGGTCAGCCTGCGCCCGGCGAGGTTCAGGTGACCGCCGTCGGCGGCGGTGCGCTGCACGAACAGCCCGGTGCGGAACGGCGAGCGCGGGTACGTCGCCACGAACCAGTTGGCGACCTCGTAGTCCTGCGCCGTGAACGGCTCCAGGGTGAACCCGTACTGGTCCTCCCAGCCGTCGGCCTTGAGGGTCTGGAGCACCCAGGTGTCCAGCCGCCCGCCGTCGTCCGCCGGTTCGACGACCAGCCGGTGCCGGCGGCCCGCGCCCTCCCGCTCCGCCTCGGGCAGCATCGGCAGCGGCTCCAGCAGCGCCCCCACGGCCCCGAAGCCCACGTCGGCGAGGTGCGTCCCCGGCTCGCCCGGGACCGTGACGGCCAGCATCATGTGGGTGCGCGGCCGGACGTCCCCCGGCTTCGCGCCCAGCCGCACCCGGCCCGCGAGCCGGGTGACGCCGAAGCCCAACTCCTCCAGCACGTCGGCGAGGAGCGTGTTCTGCTCGAAGCAGTACCCGCCGCGCCCGCCGTCGACCAGCTTGGCCTGCAGGTCGTCGGCGTCCAGCGAGGGCGCGCGGCCGAGCAACGGATCGAGGTTCTCGAAGGGGACGGCGAGGACGTGCGCCCGGTGCAGCCCGCGCAGGGTCTCCAGGGTGGCGGGGCTCTCCCCGTCCCGGCCGAGGCGCGCGAGGTACCGCTTGAGATCAATGGCCATGCCGTCAGCGTACGCACGACGAACGGCCCGGACCTCCGCCGCCGGTCCGGCCCGGCCTGCCCCGGAAGTCCTAGGACCTCCGGGAGTTCGGACCTCCTGGAGTCCGGCGCACCGGGAGGTCGGCGCACCGGGCTTCAGGGCAGCGGGTGGTAGACGACCGGCCCGTGGTCGGGCGGCTGCGGATCCTCGGACCGGTCGGCCATCGCGTAGCCGATGACGAGGGCGACGACGCCGAAGGCGGCGAAGGCCAGGCCGAAGAACCCGGCGAACCAGAGCAGGCAGGTGCCGCCCGCCCCGGCGTCCACCGGGATCGCCTGCTCCGGCCGGTCCGGCTCGTAGCGCACGACCACACTGTCACCGGCGACCCGCACCGCCTGGCTGGCGCGCTCCACGAACCTCACCTCGCGCCCCTCGGGCGTGCGGAAGGAGATGACGGCCTCACGCGAGGTGTGCTCGCCCGACCGCCGGGTGTACGTGTCCAGGCAGACGCCGCGCGCCTCCAGGCCGTGCGTCAGGATGCGCCGGTGCCGCCGGTGGAACAGCACCCCACCGGTGAGGATCCCCGCGCCGACCAGCAGCGTCACCACGCCGATGAACGTGAACACCACAACCGCACCGTTCATGAAACCCCCCCGTTCCGTTCTCACGTCGCCTCCGGGGACGCCGGTGGGGGTGCGGACGGTTTCGCTCACCGGGCCCGCAGGAGGGGCGGGCGGGTCGCCGGGACGGCGGTGGCGTGACCGTGGCGTGACGGGCGGGGGTCCGTACGGCGGAGCGTGCCTAGTCTGGCGGTGAGGGACGCGCCGGTGGGCATCCCCCCGGAGCCCCCGTCGGCTGCCGTCGTCCGCCCGGACCGAGGTGACCCGACCGACCGCCGGAGCGACTCGACGTCGTCCCGGCCCGCGGGCATCGGGTCCGCGCGGCCGAGGGAGCGGACATGAGCCGTGCATCCGAATTCCTTCACATCAGACCCGCGCCGAGGCCTCCCGACCCGACCGCCGGCGGCCCGTTCCGGAGGGCCTGGGCCCGCCTGCGCTGGCCGTTCCTCTCGCTGTACCGGCAGTACCGTTCGGTCTGGTTGCTGACCAGGGGGGTCGCGCCGGCGAAGCGCTGGCGGCCGTCGCTGCCGAGGAGGGCCGTCATCTGGGCCTCCGTCCTGGTGACCGTGGTGCTCGTCCTCTGGGTCGCCAAGGCGGTGGTGGCGCTGGCCACCGGGGGCGAGGTGGTCTGGGGCTGGCCGTGGGGGATCGATCCGGACTCCGTCTGCGACGGCTCCTCCGCCTCGTGCGACGTGGTGAGCGGCAGCGTCTTCCCCATCGCGACCCTCGCGCTGACCACCGTCTTCTTCCTGGCCTGGCGGTTCAGGTCGCTCCGGGTGTACTACATGCGCCGGGCGCGGCGGGAGCCGAGGTCACTGGTGGAGTCCTCGGGCAGCATCATGGGACGGGTGGTGGGGCGCGACCAGCTCTGCATCGCGCTGATGGACAACCTGCGGGACACCGAGGTCCGCCGCCCCCACGTGGTGGTCGGCGCGATCGGCACCGGGAAGACCGCGCTGGTGGTGCGCCTGACCGGACTGCTGGCGCGCAAGGGGGCCTTCCCCGTGCCGATCAGGCTCCGGGACGCGGAGAACGACCTGGACTTCGCGGACCTGGCCTACGAGCGGTTCCGCCGCGTCGTCGAGCCGAGGAGCCGGTCGGACGCCGAGTCGGAGAAGGTGTGGCGGGAACTGCGCCACAGCGACCGGGTCGTGGTCCTCGCGGACGGCCTGGAGGAGGCGCTGTCCGGCGACGGGGTGAGGGCCGACCGGGACAACCTCATCCGCAAGGCGGTCAGGGCGGCGGGGGAGGCGCGGCTGCCCCTGGTCATCACGTCCCGGCCGCACGACGCGCTGCGGGCGGTGGAGGCCGCCGTGACCGAGCTGGAGCCGCTCAGCGCGGAGGCCGCCCTGGAGTACATGACCGGGAGCGGTGGCCGGGGTGAGGACGGGGAGAGACTCGGCCGGATCATCGAGATCGCCGATGTGACGGAGTCGCCGCTCTACCTGCAGATCGCCAAGGACCTCCACCGCAAGGACCTGCTGAGGAAGGTCTGGGTCGGGGAGGAGGAGACGGCCGGGGCGGGGGCCGACCACACCATGTGGGAGCTGAAGTTCGACCTCATCGAGGCCTGGGTCGCGGCGCTCGTCGACGGCGACCTCCACCCCGAACTCCCGATCACCCGGGAGGAACGGCGGGTGACCGTGGAGTACCTCTCGGCGTTGGCCTGCATCGGACTGCGCAGGGACACCGCCCAGGTCAGGTTCGTCCGGCTGGACGAGGAGCGTGCGGTCGGGGCGGAGCTGGCGCACCGGCGGCGGGACGTGCCGATCGACGTCAGGCTCGCGGCCACCTGGGGCACCCGGATGGGGATCGTGGAGGAGTCCGGCGAGTACGTGCGCTTCCAGCACAGCATCATGCAGGCGTACCTCGGCTCCCGGTTCCTGGACGCCGTGCTCGACGACCACCTCGCGTTCGGCCCGTCCCGGTCCGACTACTTCCCGGAGGCGCTGCGCGACCCCGGGCGGGAGATCCTCATCGCGATGGTCTTCCACTCGCGCCGGCTGCAGGAGGACTCCCGGTGCACCTGCCCCGCCGTTCCGGACGGCCACTGCCCGATCAGGCGTCTGCGGGACCTCGTCGTCGCCGCGGCCTGCGAGGCGCTCCCCGGGGAGCGCGCCGCGGCGCCGTCGGCCGACCCGGTCGGGGAGGAGGCGCGGGCCTCGGCGGCCAAGGTGCTGGACATGTACGGCGCCGCACTGGACATCGACGCCGTCGACCTCACCCCCGACCCCGACTCCGTGGTGGCCTCGCTGGTGCCGAGGTGGGGCCGGCTCCAGGAGCGGGACCCGCAGCGGCTCAGGGCCGCCAAGCTGGCGCTCGTGAAACGCCTGGGCGCGGCCTCGCGCCGGGCCGCGCTCGGCGGCGGCTCGTCGGCGTACGGGCACCTCTTCGAGATCGTGCGCGACGAGCCCGTGTACCGGGTGCGGACGGCCATGGCGCGGGAGCTCGGATCCGGTGGCGACCGGGCGTACGAGGTCCTGAGCGACAGACTGCGCCGCCCGGCCAGGACCGTCTCCGCCACGGGGCCCGCCGCCCCGCCGGACCCGGCCGCCCCGCCGGCGGCCACCCCCGGTCCCGTCGTGAACGGGGGCGGCGAGCGCGTGCGCCGCAAGCGGGAGGGGGCGGCGAGGGCGGAGCAGTGCCGGCGCGACCTGCGGTACGAGGAGGAGGAGGCACGGCAGGAGAAGGGCGCGTGGAACGAGAACACGATGTGCGCCCGGCTGGTCCCGATGCTGGTGGAGTCCGTCACCTCGGTGGACCACGCGGGTACCCCGTACCAGGACCTCAAGGAGTGGCTGGCGGAACTCGCGGCCCGCGACGGCCACCTCGGCCCGGACCCGTACGGGAAGCGGGGCCTGGAGGTGGCCATGGCCCTCGGCTTCAAGCACGCGGCGAACCGGCGGGCCCACCTGTCGGGCCCCGGCGACGCCAGGAGGACGCTGAAGGAGCAGGCCGAGGTGATGCTGCGGGGCAGCCGCTTCTGGTTCACCCGGCTGACGCTGCTGCACGCCCTGACCCTCTGGGCGCTGCCCGACGACGCCACCGGGGAACGGCCGGAGCACGGGCCCGGGGCACGCCCGAAGGAGCAGGTCCGGCGGTGGCTCCAACTGCGCGACGGGGAGCGGGAGCACCCGCTGGTGGAGGCCGGCGCGCGGCTCGCGGTGTGGGCCCTGGAGACGCGGCGGCCGGAACGGTTCCTGTGGATCGACGAGGCGGCCGTGGGTTCCCAGGTCGGCTCCGAACCGGGACGGTACGGCTGGCGCGGCGATGACGACCTCTGGATCCCGCCGTCCGCCGGCTGGAGCACACTGGACCCCGACGCCCAGAAGCTCCTCGCCGACGTGATCCTGCTGATCTCGCTCACCGAACGGGCGGACCGCCCACGGGACCTCATCGGGCGCCTGGACGTGGCACCCGCGCTGGCGCCGGTGCTCCCGCCGTGCCTGAGCGGTGACCGCGCGACCCTGAACCCGACGAACACGGTCGCGGTGACTCCCGGGGGCCGGCACTGCCACGACTCGTGCGACCTCAAGCTCTGCCCGTACCCGCCGAAGATCCCCGACCTGCGGGTGGAGCTCGGCGAGGTCTTCTGCCTGCACCAGCGGGGCATGCTCGGGTTCTGGCAGCCCCGGTCGTGGGTCCAGCTGCGGTTCCGGCGCAAGGGGACGTGGCAGCGCGACAACCGGGTGGCCGGGCTGCGGCAGTTCTGGGAGCAGATGGGCGCCCGGGCGCGGGACACCGC
This sequence comes from Kitasatospora sp. NPDC004240, assembly GCF_053603215.1. NCBI lineage: Bacteria > Bacillati > Actinomycetota > Actinomycetes > Kitasatosporales > Streptomycetaceae > Kitasatospora > Kitasatospora sp. NPDC004240. Next base: position 60,497 of record NZ_JBSGFD010000011.1, read on the forward strand.
CTGCCCGGACGAGGAGCGCGTGCCCGACCGCGCCCCGCGGCCTCCCGCGCGGTGAGGCCGCACCGCCCTCCCTCCCGGGCACGCGCCGGACGAGCGTCGGGCGGGAACGACGATGAGGGCCCGGCACATGGTGTGCCGGGCCCTCATCGGAACAGTAGCGGGGACAGGATTTGAACCTGCGACCTCTGGGTTATGAGCCCAGCGAGCTACCGAGCTGCTCCACCCCGCGTCGGTAGGAAGAACGTTACGTGCCGACAGCGATCGCGGTCAAACCGGTTTCCGCGCCCGCGGCCGCGTCCGCCGGCGGGGTCGCGGCCGGCCCGGGTCCCGCGTGGGGTGAAGCCCTGTGGAGAAGCGCCGTCCTGAGGCCCCGACAGTCCCGGGTGGATGTCGATCGAGGGATCTTGGACTTTCAAGAGTTGAACATATGAATGTGGTCGAACCATTCGTGCCGGGCCTCACTCCGCCCCCGCCGCACTCTCTGACCTGCCAACTGTCGAGACCTGATCGCCACGGGCGGACCTGCCGGGATGTCCACCCCTTCGAGCGGATGCCCGGGGTGTCCGGCATGCGGGAAGTCCGCATTTACTTCTTGACGTCAAGGGAATCGCCGGATTGACTCCTGGCCCCACCCCCTGCCGCATTTCCGCGGCCCGTTCGGAGGCCCCTCACTCATGAACGCGACCATGCGCCGCACCCTCGTCGGCACCGCCACGGTCACGATGGCCCTGTCCCTGACCGCGTGCGGCGACAGCGGTGGCGACGACCACCAGGGCGCCGCCGCCTCCTCCTCGGCCGAGGCCCGGACGATCGGGCTGCTGCTCCCGGAGAACACCTCCTCCAGCCGGTACGAGAACTTCGACCAGCCCTTCTTCACCGCCAAGGTCAAGGAGCTGTGCGCCGACTGCACCGTCACCTACGGCAACGCCGAGGGCTCCGCGGCCAAGCAGAAGGAGCAGTTCGACATGCTCATCTCGCGCGGGGTCAAGGTCATCGCCCTCGCCGCCGTCGACGCCCGGGCCACCCCCACCTGGATCGAGCAGGCCAAGGCCCAGGGCGTGAAGGTCGTCGCGTACGACCGCCTGGCCGGCGGCCCGGTCGCCGCGTACGTCTCCTTCGACAACTGGAAGGTCGGCGAGCTCCAGGGCCAGGCGCTGCTGGAGGCGATGGGCCCGAAGGCCTCCGACGCCAGCATCGTCATGATCAACGGCGACGAGGGCGACCCGAACGCCGCCAAGTTCAGGGCCGGCGCCCACAAGGCGCTGGACGGCAGGGTCAAGCGCATCGCCTTCGAGCAGTCCGGCGAGTGGAAGCCCCCCGTCGCCGCTCAGAAGATCAACGCCGCGATCGCCCAGCTCGGCAAGAACAACATCCAGGGCGTCTACTCCGCCAACGACGGCATGGCCACCGCGATCATCGCCCAGCTCAAGGCCGCCGGCATCAACGTGCCGGTCGGCGGGCAGGACGCCGGCCTGGACGCCATCCAGCGCATCGTCGCCGGCGAACAGGCGTACACCGTCTACAAGCCGTACAAGCCGCTCGCCGACAGCGCCGCCGAGCTCGCCGTGAGCCTCCTGAAGGGCCGCGACGTACGGGGCGTGGCGACCGAGACCGTCGACAGCGACACCGCCACCGGCATCCCGGCCCGGCTGCTGCGCCCGCAGGTCGTCACCAAGGCCAACATCATGTCGACGGTCGTCAACGACGGCCTCTACCGGGCCGCCGAGATCTGCACCACCGCCTACGCCAACGCCTGCACCGCCGCCGGGGTCCGCTGACCCGGGCCCCGGTTCCCGAGCCGCCGCGCGGGAGGTCGGCCCGTCCGACCTCCCGCGCGGCCCGGCCGCCGGCCCGACGTTGATCATTCGGCGTGCCGGTCCTAGACTCCGCGGCCATGACGAAGCGCAGCCGCCGTACCAGGGCGCTGGTGTGGCTGGTCGTGGCGGCCGCGGTGTACGGCGGGGCGTGGGCGGCCACCGGCGCGTTCACCGGGTGCACCCTGCGGGACGCCCTGCTCGCCGACGACCTGGCCGAGGACCCGATCCTGGATGCCGCCCGACCCGGGTCGACCCCGGTCGGCGAGCCGCACTCCGGCTGTGACGAGGACGACGGCTTCGCCTACGCCGGCCGGTACTACGACCACCCGGGCGCCCGGGAGGACCTGGTCTCCCACGTCCGGTCCGCCGCGACCCGCGACGGCTGGCTGCCCGGGGCGTCGGACTCCCCGGCGGGCAGGCGCGTCTGCTTCACCCGCACCCGGGACGGCCTGACCGTGCACCTCTCGCTGTTCTTCCCCGACGCGCACAACGTGCCCGGGGAACAGTTCGCGCCGGCGAGCCGGTACTCCCTCGAACTGACCGCCAGTCACGACGGCGCGGCCTGGTGCTGACCGCGGCCCGGCCCGGGGCGGCCGGCCGCGGCCGCTGGGCCGAACGGCGGACGGGGCGCGGCCGTACGGGAGGTCCGCGCATGTTGCGCGGGCGCGGTCGGGGGCCCGGTGCTACCACGGACCGCATGTCCCACCACCTCAGCGGACCGAACCTCCGCTCCCCGCGCGGCGACGCCAGGCTCGATCTGACCGACGTGTTCGCCTTCCCCGGCACCGACGCCTCCGGCCGGACCGTCCTCATCATGAACGTGAACCCGTACGCCCCCACCCGGGCGGCCGAGTTCCACCCGGAGGCCGTCTACCGGCTCAACGTCGACAACGACGGTGACGACCGGGCCGACGTCGCGTACAGCTTCGTCTTCTCCGACCCGGAGGCCGGGAGCCAGACCTGCACCGTCCGCCGCGCGACCGGCGTCGAGGCGCGGAGGCACGAGGCCGTCGGTGAACCGCTGTTCGCCGACGTGCCGGTGGCCTTCGGGGACGCGCCCGACGTGGTGGAGGCCGACGGCCACCGTTTCTCCGTCGGCCTGCGCAGTGACCCCTTCTTCGCCGACCTGGAGGGGATCGTCGACGGCTTCCGGTGGACCGGCAGGGACGCGATGGCCGGGGCCAACGTCTTCGGCATCGCCCTGGAGGTCCCCGACGCCGACCTCGGGCCGGACCCCGTCATCGGCGTCTGGGCCCGGGTCAGCCTCCACGAGAACGGCCGGCTCACCTCCGTCGACCGGGGCGCCCACCCCTCCCTCACCGCCTACTTCAACGCGGAGGACGCCAAGGACGCCTACAACGCCGGCGAACCCGCCGACGACTGGGCCACCTACCGCGAACCGTGGACCGCCGTCCTTCAGCACACCGGCGCCTACACCACCGACGCGGCCACCGAGACGCTCAAGCTCGTCCTGCCCGACGTGCTGCGCTACGACCGCTCCCGCCCCGCGGTCTACCCCAACGGCCGTACGCTCACCGACGACGTCACCTCGGCCCGGCTCGCCATGGTCTCCGGCGGGAGGATCACCAGCGACCACATCCCGCCGCACACCGACCTCCTCCCGACCTTCCCCCACCTCGGCCACCCCCACCCCTCCGGCTGAGCCACCCACCCCTTCCGCGCGGCACGGTCCCGTACGTGGGTCACCGCTGGTGGAGGCCGCCGTCGGGTTGGAGGCCGGAGAGGCCCGAGAGGCCGGCGTCGCCGCGGACGAGGGCGCCGGCCTGGTCGGCGGTCAGGGGGCGGGCGAAGAGGTAGCCCTGGCCGAGGGGGCAGCCCATGGCGGCGAGGAGGTCGCGCTGGTCGGTGTTCTCGATGCCCTCGGCGATGACCTGGACGCCCAGGGTGTCGGCGATCCGGGTGATGCCCTCGACCAGGGCGTACTGCTGCTGGGAGAGGCCGAGTCCGTCGATGAAGGACTTGTCGATCTTGAGGATGGAGATCGGGAACTCGCGCAGGTAGGACAGCGAGGAGTAGCCGGTGCCGAAGTCGTCGATGGCGATGCCGACGCCCAGTTCGCCGAGGACGCGCATGTCGGTGCGGACGCGTTCGTCGCGGCGCATCAGGACGGATTCGGTGAGCTCCAGGACGAGCGACCCGGGGTCGATGCCGGAGGTGTCGATGGCGTCGCGGACCACGTCCACGAAGCCCGCGTCGCGGAACTGGCGGGCGGAGACGTTGACGTTGACGCGCAGCGGGGGGCTGCCGGCGAGGCGGCGGCGGGAGCTGCTGACGCGCTGCCAGTCGGCGGCCTCCTGGGCGGCGCGTTCGAGGACCCAGGCGCCGAGCGGGACGATCTGGCCGCTCTCCTCGGCGAGGGAGATGAACTCGTCGGGCAGGACCATGCCGCGCCGGTCGTGGGGCCAGCGGACCAGGGCCTCGAAGGCGACCAGGTCACCGGTCGCCAGGTCGACGATCGGCTGGTAGTACAGCGCGAAGTTGGACTCCGCGATGGCGGTGTCCAGGTTCTCGTTCAGCTCGTGCCGCTCGACCAGGCCGGCCTGCAGCTGCGGCTGGTAGTGGCACCACTGGCGCTTGCCGGCCGCCTTCGCCGAGTACAGGGCGAGATCGGCGTGGGTGAGCAGTTCGGCGGCGTCCACGCTGTCCTCGGTGGTGGCGACGCCGACGCTGGCGCTGACCCGTACGGCGCCCGCGCTCAGCCGGAACGGCTCGGTGAAGGCGCCGAGGACGGCGTCGGCGGTGGCGCCCACGTCGGTGGGGTGGGTGGCGTCCTCGACCAGGACGGCGAACTCGTCGCCGCCGAGCCGGGCCGCGGTGTCGGAGGTGCGCAGCGCGGTGGAGACCCGCAGCGAGACGGCGACCAGCAGTTCGTCGCCGACCGCGTGGCCCTGGGTGTCGTTGACCACCTTGAAGTCGTCCAGGTCGATGAAGAGGACGCCGGTGATCGCGCCGCTGCGTTCGCTGCGGGAGAGGGCGTGGCCGACCCGGTCCTGGAACAGCACGCGGTTGGCGAGCCCGGTGAGCGAGTCGTGGAAGGCGCGGTGGGTGAGCTCGCGCTCCATCTGGCGTTGTTCGGTGACGTCGCGCAGGGTGAGCACCAGTCCGCCGACGGTGGGGTCGTCGCGCAGGTCGTTGCAGCGGACCTCGGCCTCGATCGGGGTGCGGTCGTGGCGCAGCAGCCGCCAGTGCTCGCGCTGCTGGCCGTCGGGGCGGTCCTGGCGGCCGGCGGCCCCGCGCATCCGGGTGAGGGCGCTGCCGACGGCGCGGCTGTCCTCGGGCGGGACGAGGTCGGTGATCAGGACGCCGTCGAGGGCGGGGTAGCCGAGCACGCGTTCGGCGGAGGAGCTGGCGTAGCGGACGCCGTCGTCGGCGTTGAGGATCAGGATGACGTCGCTGGCGCTCTGCACGAGGGTGCGGAAGTACATCTCGCTGTTGCGCCGGTTGACCTCCTGGCTGAGCATGACGCGTTCGACGGCCAGCGCGGCCTGGGCGGCGAGGATCTCCAGGGAGCCCCAGAGGGCGGTGAGCTCCTGTTCGGTGCCGGTGACGATGAGCGCGCCGATCAGCGGGTCGCCCGAGGGGCGTTCGGCGAGGGTGAGCGGGCAGAGCAGGGCGCTGGGCATGCCGTCGAGGCGGGTGGCGAGGTCGCTGCCGATGTCCTCGACGGGCAGTAAGCGGGTCTCGCGGTAGGCGGCGAGGGCGAGCACCTCGTCGGAGCTGTCGCCGATGGGGTGCTGGTCGGCGCCGCGCTCGGCGTGCCGTACGTGCAGGACGCCGGCCTCGCTGACGGCGAGCAGGGCGACGTGGCCGGGTTCGCTGGGCATCAGCGTGGAGGCGGCGGCCTGGACGGCGTCGGCGACCTCCTCGACGGTGACCGCCGCGGTCAGTGAGGCGCCGGCCTCGCGCAGGGCCCGTTCGCGGGCGATGGCCTGGCGGCGGGCGATGACGACGCCCGCGAGACGGGCGATGACCAGCAGGAACAGGATGGCGGAGAAGGCGCCGATGACGCCGGCGTTGGCGTTGTTGCCGCTGATCGACTCGATGATCAGGATGGCGGGCGCGATCAGTGAGGCGAGCGCCAGCAGGGAGAGCCGGGCCCGGCTGATGTCGGACTGGTGGCTGGGGACGGGTTTGGTCAGCTGCACCATCGAGGGGTGCAGCGCGGCGGCGCCCCAGAGGGTGTAGTAGAAGGCCCATCCGAGGTCCACGGGGGTGCCGATGCGCCAGTCGCCGTGCAGCTGGATCAGCCCGTACAGCACGTCGGAGATGAGCAGTCCCAGGCTGCCGATGGTGAGCAGTTGCAGGGAGCGGCTCTTGCCGCCGCTCGGGACCAGCAGCCGCAGCAGCAGGGCGAGGACCACCACGTCGCCGAGCGGGTAGGCGATGGCGACGCTCCGCTGCAGCCAGGTGAGGTCGGGGTTGCGGGCGTAGGGGAGGATCAGGTAGATCCAGGCCAGCAGCGCCAGGCCCATGGTGAGGATGAGCGCGTCGAGCAGGCTGCCGCGGTCCTGATGGGCCGTCCGCCAGCGGATGAAGCCCAGCACGCCGACCGCGTAGAGCAGGTACTCGGCGAGGTAGAAGCCGTCGGCGACGGACGGGAAGGGATTGCCCAGGTCCAGGAACTCCATCTGGACGACCTGGGTGACCTCGCCGGCCGTGAAGCAGAAGTTGGCGGCCGCGAGCGAGTACCAGTACTGGGCGTGGGCGGGGCGGTTGAGACGTATTCCGACCACGATGGCGGCCACACCGCCGAGTCCGACGCCGGTCCACCAGATGATCCGCTGATTGGGGTAGAGGTAGTAGATGACGGTGAACGTCACCATCCACACCAGGTAAACGGCCATCAGCCGTTGGCGCCGACGTGTCAATGAAGCTACCTCCTCCGCGACATCGCCGCGCCGGTCGGGCGGGGATCCGGGTGAGGGGTCGTGGGCCGGGTGGCCCGGTGGTCACCGGTCGTCCGGACCGGTTCGTCCCCGGTCGTCCGACCGGATTCCCCGGTCGTTCCGGACCGGTGTTCCGGTCGTCCGGCCGGGGATTCCCGGCCGTTCACTCGGGATTCGGAAGCCCGGCCGGGTGCGTATAGTCGGAATTGCCGCACTCCCAGCATTCTGCCGCCACAGCACGAGGTCAAGCCGGTGGACGAAGCAGCAGAGAGGGCGCGGGGTGTCGCCGGGGACATGGATTCCGGGCGCCGTTCCGTGCTGTGCAACGAAGACGGTCAGTATGCGATCTGGCCGGACGGGCCCACCGTTCCGGTCGGCTGGCGTGCTGTGTTCGGACCCGCCCCGCGCGAGGAGTGCCGGGATTTCGTGGACCGGGCCTGGACCGGGCCGGGCGCCGGCGCCGGGGGAGCGGGTTTCGCCGACACCGTGCACGGACTGTTCCGGGCGCGGGCGGCGCACGATCCGTACGCGCTGGCGGTGATCGCCGAGGACGGCGAGCTGAGCTACCGCGAGCTGGACGCCCGCAGCGACGGGCTCGCGGCCGTCCTCCGTGACGCCGGGACCGGCCCGGAGCGGGTGGTCCCGGTCTGTCTGGAGCGCCGCTCGGACCTCGCGGTGGCCTGGCTGGCCGTCCTCAAGGCCGGCGGGGCTTTCCTGCCGCTGGACCCGGCGCACCCGGACCGCCGGCTGACCCAGCTGGTCGAGGACTGCGGGGCCGAGGTCGTGGTCACCTGCCAGGCCTCGGCCCGCCGCTTCGCCCATCCGGTGCGCGTCACCGAGGGGCAGGGCCGCCCGGCCCCCGCCGACCTGGCGGGCCCGGACGCGCTGGCGTACCTGATCTACACCTCGGGCACCACCGGCATCCCCAAGGGCGTCCCGGTCACCCACCGCTCCCTGGTCTTCACCCTCTCCCGGGTGATCGACGTGTACGGGCTCACCGCGCGTGACCGGGTGCTGCAGATGGCCGCGCTGGGCTTCGACACCTCGCTGGAGCAGGTCTTCGCGACGCTGCTGAGCGGCGCCACCCTGGTGCTCGGCGGCGGCCGGACCTGGGCGCCCACCGAGCTGGTGCACCGGATGCCGGCGCTCGGACTGACCGTCGCCGACCTCACGCCCGCCTACTGGCACCACGTGCTCGCCCTGCTGCCCGAGGGCGCCCCGCCGCCGCCCGGGCTGCGGCTGCTGATCGTCGGCGGGGACACCGTGCACGCCGACGACGCCCGCGCCTGCCTGGCCCGGCTGCCCGGGGTGCGGCTGCTCAACGCGTACGGGGTCACCGAGGCGGCCGTCACCTCCACGCTCTGCGAGCTCACCCCGGAGCTGGTCGCGGCGCAGGGCTCCCCGGTGCCGATCGGCCGGCCGCTGCCGGGGGTGCGGCTGCACCTGCTGGACCGGCGGCTGTGCCCGGTACGGCCGGGGGAGAAGGGGGAGATCTACCTGGGCGGGCCGGGCCTGGCCCGGGGCTACTGGCGGGCACCCGTGCTCACCGCGGAAACGTTCCTGCCCGACCCGTACGCCGCCGTGCCCGGCGAGCGGATGTACCGCACCGGGGACGCCGGCCGCTGGCGCTCGGACGGCAACCTGGAGATCCTCGGCCGCTTCGACGACCAGGTGAAGGTGCGAGGGTTCCGGGTCGACCCGACCGAGATCGAGGCCGTGCTGGCCGGCCACCCCGACGTCCGGCTCGCCCGGGTCGCCGCCGACGCCCGGATCGCCGCCGACGGCAACGAGGACGGCGAGCGGGTGCTCACCGCCTACTACACGCTCATCGACCGGCCCGGCTCGGGGGCGCGGGCCCGGCGCTCGGGCATCCGGGAGTACCTCGCCGAACGGCTGCCGGACTTCATGGTGCCCGGTGAGTTCGTGCTGCTCGACCGGATGCCGCTGACCGCCGCGGGCAAGATCGACCGGCGCCGGCTGCCGGGCGAGCCCCCGCAGCTCCAGCGCCGGGCCGCCCGCGGGGGCGCCGGGACCAGGGTCCCCGAGACCTCCGAGGGCACGACGCCCGCCACCGCGGACCCGTCCGCCGGCGACGGCAACGGCGCCGTGGAGGGCGGCATCGCCCAGCTCTGGTCCGAACTGCTCGGCGTCGAGCAGGTCGGACCCGCCGACGACTTCTTCCTGCTCGGCGGCGACTCCCTGCTCGCCATGGAGATGCTGGCCCGCGCCCGGATCATGTTCGGCATCGACGTCACCCGGATCCGCTTCCTCACCCGCTCCCTGCTGCGCGACGCCACCCTGCGGGCCTTCGCCATCGCCACCCGCAGCGCCCGCGCCCACCGGCTGCGCACCGGCGGCACCGGCGAGAACGCCGCCGCCACCGACTGGCAGGCCGAGGCCGAGCTCGGCACCCCGGTCCGGCTCTCCTGGAGCCCGGCCCCCTCGCGGGCCGATCCGGCCGAGATCCTGCTCACCGGTGCCACCGGCTTCTGCGGCGCCCACCTGCTGCACACCCTGCTGCACACCACCCGTGCCCGGATCCACTGCCTGGTCCGCTCGCCCGACGAGGAGCACGCGCTCGAACGCATCCGCGCCGCCCAGCAGCGCTTCCTGCGCCACGACCTGGCGGACGCCCGGGTGATGCCGCTGGTCGGCGACCTCACCGAACCCCTCCTCGGCCTGACCCAGCGCCGCTTCGAGGCGCTGGCCGCCACCCTGGACGCCGTCTTCCACCTCGGCGGCCAGGTCAACTTCATCTACCCGTACCACCAGCTGCGCGCCGCCAACGTGGCCGGCACCCGCGAGATCGTCCGGCTCGCCGGGCACTCCCGCGGGATACCCGTCCACTACCTGTCCAGCCTCGCCGTGCTGGCCGGCTTCGGGCCGGCCGGGGTCAGCGAGGTCAGCGAGCGCACGCCGCTCGCCCACCCGGAGAAGCTCTCGGTCGGCTACGTGGAGAGCAAGTGGGTCGCCGAACTGCTGCTGCACAACGCGGCCCTCGCCGGACTGCCGGTGACCGTGCTGCGCACCAACGACGTCACCGGGGACCTCACCACCGGCGTGATGAACACCGGCACCGAGATCTGCGCGCTCATCAAGTACATGGCGGAGTCCGGGACCTGCCCCGACGTGCGGCTGCTGCTGGACTTCGTGCCCGCCGACCGGTTCAGCCGGGCGGTCGCCCACATCGCCGCCCACGCGCCGGCCGCCGGGGAGGTCTACCACGTGACCAGCCCGCGCCCCGCCGTCCTCGCCGACCTCGCCGCACGGCTGCGGAGCGGCGGCTACCCGGTCACCGAACTCCCGTACCAGGAATGGGTGCAGGGGCTGGTCAGGTTCGCCGCGCGGTACCCCACGCACCCGATCACACCGTTCGTGCCGCTGTTCGTCGACCGCTGCCCGGGCACCGAACTGTCCATCAGCGAGATGTACTTCCGCCCGACCTTCCCGCTCTTCGACCGCTCCAACACCGAACGGGCGCTCACCGGCAGCGGCGTCGACCTGCCGGCCGTGGACGACGAGCTGCTCGACCTCTACCTGCGCCGGCTGGTCGAGTCCGGCTTCGTCACCGCACCCCGGGGAGCGCGCCGATGACCGGGACCGACCGGGGTGAGGTGTTCGCCCGACTGGCGCTCGCCGGGGCGTCCGGGGACGGGCCGGTGGCCTTCGGGGCCGGCCTCGGGCCCGACGTGCTCCACGCCGCCTACCGGCACGGGCTGTTCCCGCTGCCCGCCGCCGACGCGTACCAGAGCGCCTTCAACGAGGCCCGCTACGCCGACGCCGCCGTGCTGCCGGGGCCCGCGGACCCCCACGGGACCTCCGACCCCGGCGACCCGGACGAGGAGTACGACCCCTATGCGCTCGCCTGGTGGTCCCCGGACCCCCGGCCGGTGATCGCCCCGGGCGGCGTCCGCCTGGGACACCACCTCGCCCGGCGGCTGCGCAACCGGCTGGAGTGGTGGACCACCGCCGACCGGGCCTTCGACCGGGTGGTCGGCGCCTGCGCGGACGGGCGCGAACAGCACTGGCTGACAGCTGAGTTACGCGAGGCCCTGAACGAACTGCACCGGCGCGGGGCGGCCCACAGCGCCGAGGTGTGGGACGGCGAGGAGCTGATCGGTGGGGTCTTCGGGGTGAGCGCCGGGCCGGTGCTCAGCCTGGACTCGATGTTCCACCGCCGCTCCGACGCCGCCCGGGTCGCCGTCGCCGACCTGGCCCGCCGCTTCGCCGCCGCCGGCGGGCGCCTGCTGGACGCCCAGTGGGACGGCCCGCACGTCCGCAGCCTGGGGGCCGTCCCGATGCCCCGCTCCCGCTACCTGGCCGTGCTCGCCGAACCCGCCGAGCTGGGGCCGCTGCCCGACCGCGCCGAGCCGGTCCGGCGGCTGGGGACCCGCGCCCGCCGATGAGCCCCCCGCCCCCGGGCATCCCGGGGGCCCGGGGGCGGGGCCGGGCGGTCACAGCCGGCGCAGCCCCTCGCGGACGGCCGCCAGCAGTCCGAGGTCCACCCGGCCGTCGTCATGGGCCACCGGGACCGGCGGACGGGCCAGCAGCAGGCCCTGGGAGACCAGGTCCGAGAGCAGGATCCGGGTGACCGAGACCGGCAGGTTCAGCTCCGCCGCCACCTCGGCGACGGCGGCCGGGTGGCGGCAGCGCTCCAGGATCAGCCGGTGCTCCGGCTGCAGCCCGTACGGCCCGCCGCGCGCCCGGTGGCCCTCCCGGGGATCCGGGGCGGGCGCGGGGCCGGCCGTCCCCTCGACCGTGGTCAGCACGGTGATCAGGGTGAGGTCGGCGCACCCGGGCGCGGTCCGGCCCCGGGTCACGGTGTACGGGCGCACCAGCGCGCCGGCGGCGTCCTCCTCGTCCTCCTCGGCGACCTCGCTCCAGTGCGGGCCGCCGGGCCGGTGACCGCCGCCGGACCGGTGCGGGTCCGCGGGCCGGTGCGGGTCGGGGGTGCCGTGCGGGCCCACGGGGTGATCAGCCCCGCCCGGTGCTCAGCGAGCCCCGGGCGGCGAAGACGTCGAACTCGGCGCGGGGCGCCGCGGCCATCCGCCGGCCCACCTGGCGCACCAGGCCGTGCATGGCCGTCGCCATCAGCTCGGCGTCCACCTCCTGGTCGGCCACCACCGCCAGCTGGCTGCCCTGCGCGGCGGTGATCACGAACAGCCAGATCTCGGCCAGCTCCACGATCACCTGGTGCACCGGGCCGCCCTGGAACAGCAGCCCGGCACCCCGGGCCAGGCTCTGCTGGCCGGTGGCGATCGCGGCCAGCCGCTCGGCGTCGGCCCGCTCGATGGCGCGGGAGTGGCTGAGGACCAGGCCGTCGTCGGAGAGCAGCACGGCGTTCCTGGCCCCGGGGACGGACTCGACGAGTCCGTCCAGCAGCCAGTCCAGGTCCTGGTGGGTGGGGCTCGCGTGCGTCATGGCTGGTCATCCGTCCTAGGCGTGAGGGGGTCCGGTCCGTGCGGGTCCGGTCCGTGCGGATCGGGGGTGGGGAGGCCGCGGGCCTCGCGGGAGCGGCGCTGGAAGGCGCCGATGGCGGCGCCCGAGCGGCGGACGGCGGGCTCGGGCCGGCCGGGGCCGGCCGCGTGCCGGGCGGCGTGCCGGACGGGCTGCCCGCCGGCGTGCTCGGGTCCGGCGGGCCAGGGGGCCGCGCCCGGGTCGGTCCCGGGCCGGGGCTGCTGCCGCGCCTGGACGCGCGGGGTGTCGTCCGGGGGGTCGAGGTGGGTCACCCGGGCGTAGGCGATGTCCGGGTAGACGGGGGCGTCCGGGGCGGCCTGGTCGTGCCGCAGCGGCTGGCCGGGCTCCATCGGCTCCAGGTACTCGACCGGCTCGTGGTCGGCGTACCGGGTGTGCTCGGTGTACACCGGGGCGGGGGTGACGGGTGACACGGATGCGACGGATGCGACAGGAGGGGCGGGTGCGGCCGACGGGGTGGTCGTGACCGGTGGGGCGGTGGCCCGGGACGGGGTGGCGGGCGGCTCCGGTACGGGCTCGGGCCCCGCCGGACGCGCCCCTTCGGGCGCCGGTGCGCGGTGGCGGCGGGCCGCGTGGGGGAGCGGGGCCGCCGGGGCGGGGCCGGGCAGGCCGGCGTCCCCGTCGATCACCAGCTCCTCGGGGAGCAGCACCACCACCCTGGTCCCGCCGAAGGCCGAGGGCCGGAAGTCCACCTTGAGCCCGGTGTCGGCGGCCAGCCGGGCGACCACCGCGAGGCCCAGCCGGATGTCGTCCACCCGGGCCAGCACGTCCGTGCCCGGGGGATCGCGCATCAGCTCGTTGGCCGCCTCGTACTGCTCGGGGTCCATGCCGAGGCCGCGGTCCTCGATCTCGACCGCGAGGCCGCGGCCGACCATGGCCGCCCGGACGTCCACCGGGGTCGGCGGGCGGGAGAAGCAGGCCGCGTTCTCCATCAGTTCGGCGATGACGTGGGCGACCGGGCCGACCGCCGGGCCGGTCACCCAGGGGTGGCCCTCCACGTCCAGCATGATCCGCCGGTAGTCCTGTACCTCGCCCTGCGCGGCGCGCAGCACGTCCAGCAGCGGGACGGGCTTGCGCCAGCGCCGCTGCGGCTGGCCGCCGGCCAGGATGACCAGGTTCTCCTCGTAGCGGCGCAGCCGGGCGGTGAGGTGGTCCAGGTCGAAGAGTCCCTCCAGGACCTCCGGGTCCTCGTGCTTGCGCTCCAACTCGTCCAGGCGGCGCAGCTGTTGGCCGATGAGCAGCTGGGTGCGGCGGGCGATCCGCTGGAGCAGGAGGGCGAAGCCGCGGTGCTGCTCGGCCTGCCGGGCGGCGGTCCGCAGGGCGGTGGCCCGGGCGAGGTCCAGGGCCCGGCCGAGCCGGTCGAGTTCGTCGCCGCGGGGGCGGGCCGTGCCGCCCGTCGCGGCGTCCCCGGTGTCGACCGGTTCGCCGCGTTCCAGCCGTTCCACCAGCTCGGGCAGCGAGCGCTCCAACTCCTCCGCCCGGCCGTGGAGTTCGAGGATCCGCAGGCGCAGTGAGCGGGTCAGCCGCCAGCCGGTCAGCAGGACGGTGAGCAGGGTGGCCAGGGTGACCGCGGCGGTGATCGCGATCCGGGTGAGCAGGGCCCGCACCGCGCGGTCGTCGGCCGCGCCGACCGCCTCGGCGCGGCTGGTGAGCGCCCTGGTCAGGGCCGGGTCGAGCTGGTCGAGGGCCTGGCGCCACTGGTCCTGGGCGGCCGGCAGCCGGACGGTGCCGTTCGGTTCGGGTGCGGCCGGACGCAGCAGTGCCTGCTCGACGGCGCTCTTCGCCTGCCAGGCGGGTGAGTCGAGCAGGCGCCGCCAGTCGGCGGCCTCCCCGGCGGGCAGTGCCGGCGCCACCCGTGCGTCCAGCAGGTGCTGCTGGGCGCCGATGGCCTGCTGCACCTGCTGGAGGTCGGCCGCGGCCAGCCGTCCGGCGGGCCAGCCGCGGGCCAGCAGGGCGTCCTCGCGGGCGAGTTGTTCCGCGGCCCAGCGGGCGTCGGCCAGGATCCCGGCGCCGGGGACGGTCGCGCCGTCCCCGGTGTCGCGCAGCGCCGCCAGCAGGCGCAGGTCGAGGGCGATCAGCTCGGTGTAGTAGGCGAACACCGTCTGCTGGTCGGCCGTGGCGCGGTCCACGGCGGTGCGCTGCTCGGTGAGGCGGCCCAGGGCCCGGCGGGTGTCGGCGAGCGCGGCGCGCGCCTCGGCGCCGGAGCCGTCCGTCAGGGCCTGGAAGGCGTGGACGGCCTCGTCGGCGGACTGCCGGCGGCGGCGCAGCGCCTCGGTGGCGGCGGCCCCGGGCCGGGCGAGGGCCTCGGCGCTGAGCCGGCGCTCCTCCTGGAGCCGGCGCCGCAGTTCCTCGGCGGGCTGCTCGGCCTGCTGGGCGAAACGTCCCTGGTCGGACCGGGTGCGCAGATCCAGGAGGTCCCGGCCGCCGGTCACCGTCCAGAGGGCGGCGAGGGCCAGGGCGGGGACGACGGCGAGGGCGAGCAGGGCCGTCCGGAGGGACAGGCGTGGACGCCTGCGGGGGTCCTTCGGCGTGGGGGAGCGCCGATTCGCACGCGCGCGCAGAGCTGACTCCTTGGGACAGGAGGCCGGCCCGGGGTGGGGGCCGCGCCGTCCGGGGGCACGAGCTTTGGACGAAGCGATACTAGTCATACCGTGTGTGAGGAGTGAAAGGCAGTTCGTCGTCCGGACGGTATGCACACACGGTCTTAACATCACGTCATACTCCCGTTAATGGTTGGTCGACGAAGTGCGCTTTGCCGGATTTCGTGATCACCCATCGACGCAGGTGGGCGGGGCCGCGTTCGGGGCGTCCGGCGATGTGCGGATGTTGTGCGGATCATTTCGGCTGGGTGAACACGCCCCGCGGCGCCGCGTCCGAGGTGCCCGGCTCCGGCCAACTCGGCGTGTTCCCAGGCATACTGACGGTAGGTCGGTAGAGTGCCCGTCCATGGACTCCTCACCAGGTCATGGACGGTTGGCGGGCAAGGTCTGCGTGGTCACCGGCGCGGCGAGCGGGATCGGCCGGGCGGTGGCCGAGCTCTTCGCCCACGAGGGCGCGGCGGTCGTCGCCACCGACATCGACGCCGAGGGCCTGAGCCGGCTCGCCGGTGAACTCCCGGACGCCGTCAGCACGGTGGTCGGCGACGTCTCGCGGGCCGAGGACGCCCGTCGGATGATCCGCGCCGCCGTCGAACGGCACGGCCGCATCGACGTCCTGGTCGCCAACGCCGGGGTGATCCCGCTGATGGAGATCACCGAGGCCGAGTCGGACGACTGGGACCAGGTGATGGCCGTCGACGGCCGCGGCATGTTCCTCACCTGCAAGTACGCGATCGAGGCGATGAGCGGGGGCGGCGCCGGCGGCGGCTCGATCGTCTGCGTCTCCTCCATCTCCGGCGAGGCCGGCCAGCGCGGTCAGGCGGTGTACGGGCCGGCCAAGTTCGTCGCCTCGGGCCTGACCAAGCACCTCGCCGTCGAATGGGCCGACCGGGGGATCCGGGTCAACGCCGTCGCCCCCGGCACCATCACCACCGAACGGGTCCGCCGGCTGCGCGACGAACCGGGCGGCCCGGAGTACCTGGAGGCCATCGAGCGGCTGCACCCGATGCGGCGGCTGGGCGCGCCCTCCGAGGTCGCCGCGGCGGTCCTCTTCCTGGCCTCCGACGAGGCCTCCTTCATCACCGGCGCCGTCCTGCCGGTGGACGGCGGCTACCTGGCCCAGTGAGGCGCCCGGCCGGTGGCGGCCGGTGGGCTGTCGGCGGGTGCGGTCAGTGGTGCCGACGGGCGGCGAAGGGCTCGGGCGTCTCGGCCGGCTCCCCGGTGAACCCGACCTCGCCCCGGTGCAGCACGTGCACCACGGCGGCCCCGGCCAGCGTCCTCGGCAGGGTCTGCGCGGAGAGCACCACCGACAGGCGCCCGGCGGCCGCCGCCTCCAGCAGGTGGGCGTGCAACCGGGCGGTGACGGCCGGGGCCAGGCCGCGGTCCGGCTCGTCCAGCAGGAGCAGCCCCGGACGGTCGGCCAACGCCCGCCCCAGCGCCACCAGTTGCTGCTGGCCGCCGGAGAGCGTGCCGGCCCGGCGGGGCAGCAGCGCGGCCAGCTCGGGGAACAGCGCCAGCACCTCGGCCCGGTGCCGGGCCTGCCCCGGATCGAGGTCCAGGTGCTCGGCGACGGTCAGCGAGCCGAACACCGCCCGCTCCGCCGGCACCAGCGCCAGCCCCTCCCGCACCCGCCGGTGCACCGGCACCGCCGTGACGTCCCGCCCGCCCCGCAGCACCCGGCCGTCCGACAGCCGTACCACCCCGGCCAGGGCGTGCAGCACGGTGGTGCGGCCCGAGCCGTTGCGGCCCAGCAGGACGGTCACCGCGCCCCGGGGGAAGTCCAGGTCGACGCCGTGCAGGGCCTCCAGCGGGCCGTAACGGACGCGGGCGGCGAGCAGCCGGGCCTCGGGCGGCATCGGTCACCCACCCGAACCCCAGGCCGCGGCCACCCGCCGGTCCGCCAGCACCCGGGCCGCCGGACCGGCGGCCACCACCCGGCCGTCGGCCATCGCGTAGACGGTGTCGGCGAGTTCGGCGACCAGCTCGGCGTCGTGCTCCACCAGCAGCAGCGCCATGCCCCGCCCGGCCAGCTCGCGCAGCACGGTCACCAGGCGGGCCGTCTGCGCGGTGTCCAGCCCGGCCGCCGGCGTCGCGCTCGCCGTCGGCATCGTCCTGTTCACCGCCCAGCGCCGCACCGAGCCCCCGGTCCACCCGGACGCGGCCCGCGACGGTGACAGCGCCATCCTCAACGGCGGCCTGATCGTCCTGGTGTTCACCTTCATCGCCACCGGCGCGATCTTCGGCTCGGTCGAGATCGTCACCGTCGCCTTCGCCGACGCCCAGGGCCACAAGGGGCTGGCCAGCCTCGTCCTCGCCGTCTGGGCGCTCGGCTCGGGCCTGGCCGGCATCGTCTACGGCGCCCTCAGGCCGAAGGGGTCACTGGCCAACCGGTTCTTCCTCGGGGTGCTGATGATGGCGCTCAGCATGGTGCCCGTCCTGCTCGTGGCCTCGACCGTGAGCGGCATGGGCGGCCTGCTGGCCGCCGGCGCCGCCCTCCTGGTGGCCGGCGTCGCCATCTCCCCCACCCTGATCTCCGCGATGGCCCTGGTCGAGCGGCTCGTGCCGCCCGCCCTGCTGACCGAGGGCATGGCCTGGACCACCACCGGGCTCGCCATCGGCGTCGCCCTCGGCTCCTCCCTCGGGGGCTGGGTGGTCGACGCCTTCGGCGCCGCGGCCGGCTACTGGGTGCCGCTGGTGGCCGGGGCCTTCGGGGTGTTCGTCGCGCTGGCCGGACTGCACCGCCTGCGGGCCGGCGCGGCGGCTCCCGACGAGGCCGAACCCGCCGGACGGACCGTGGACCTGGAACGGTGAACTGACTAGTCTCGCCCTACCCGTGGCACTACCCGCGGGTAGGGCGGCGGGTGGCGCCGCTCGTCCCCCGAGCGCGAGCCGACCCGTTCGGCCACGGAGCAGGAGGCACCGCATGCCCCAGGCCAGTACCGCACTCCCCCGCTGGACCAACTGGGCCGGCAACCAGAGCGCCCGGCCCTCCAGGGCGGTCACCCCCGGGACGGCGGAGGAACTGGCCAAGGAGATCGGGCGCGCCACCGCGGCCGGCCGCCGGGTGAAGGCCGTCGGCTCCGGCCACTCCTTCACCGCCATCGCCGCCGCCGACGACGCCGTCCTGGTCCGCCCGTACAACCTGACCGCCGTCCGCGGGGTCGACCGCGAGAACGGCACCGTCACCGTGGAGTCCGGCCTCCCGCTCGCCCGGCTCAACCGGCTGCTCGCCGCGGCCGGGCTCTCGCTCACCAACATGGGCGACATCGAGGTGCAGACCGTCGCCGGCGCCACCTCCACCGGCACCCACGGCACCGGGCGCGACTCCGGTTCGCTCGCCGCCCAGATCCGGGGCCTGGAGATCGTCCTCGCCGACGGCACCCTGCGGCGCTGCTCCGCCACCGAGCACCCCCGGCTGTTCGAGGCCGCCCGGCTCGGCCTCGGGGCGCTCGGCGTGATCACCGCGCTCACCTTCGCCGTCGAACCGGCCTTCCTGCTCACCGCGCACGAGCAGCCGATGGGCTTCGACGAGGTGCTGGACCGGCTCGACGAGCTGACCGCCGTCAACGAGCACTTCGAGTTCTACTGGTTCCCGCACACCGACCGCTGCTCCACCAAGCGCAACAACCGCAGCCAGGGGCCGGCCGCCCCGCTGCCCCGCTTCAAGGGCTGGCTGGAGGACGACTTCCTCTCCAACACCGTCTGGGAGGGCGCCTGCCGGGTCGGCCGCCGCTTCCCCGCCGCCGTCCCCACCATCGCCTCGCTCGCCAGCCGCGCATGGTCGGACCGCAGCTACACCGACACCGCCCACAAGGTGTTCACCAGCCCCCGCAAGGTGCGCTTCATCGAGATGGAGTACGCCGTGCCGCGCGAGGAGGTCGCCGAGGTGCTGCGCGGGCTCAAGGCGATGGTCGAGCGCTCCGACTGGCGGATCAGCTTCCCCGTGGAGGTGCGCTTCGCCCCCGCCGACGACCTCTGGCTCTCCACCGCGCACGGCCGCGACAGCGCCTACATCGCCGTGCACCTCTACCGGGGCACCGCCGAGCAGGGTTACTTCACCGAGGTCGAGAAGCTGATGACCGCCCACCGCGGCCGCCCGCACTGGGGCAAGCTGCACACCCGCGACTCCGGCTACCTCGCCGGGGTCTACCCGCGCTTCGCCGACTTCACGGCGGTGCGCGACGAGGTCGACCCGCAGCGCGTCTTCGGCAACGACCACCTGCGCCGGGTGCTGGGGGCCTGACCCGCCCGGCCCGCCCCGGTCAGGGACTGTCCGGCTCAGGGCCCGCCCGGCTCAGGGCCCGCCCGGGTCAGGGCCCGTCCGGGTCAGGGGCCGTCCGGGGCGGCGGTCGGTACGGGCACGGCGCCGGCCGTACCCGGGTCCCGGGCCCCGTCCGTCCCGCTCGCGCCGGCCGACGGGGGCACCGAGGTGGGTGACCCGGTCGGGGAGGCGGAGGTCGCGGACGGCGAGGGGGCGGGCGCGCTCGGCGAGGACGTACCGCCGCCCTCCCCCTTCTCCTTCTCCGCGCCCGGGGTCGCGCCCGGGCTCTCGGCCCGCTCGGGCCGGGGCGAGGGCGAGGCGCCGCCCGGGGCGCCGGCCGTCGTCGGCACGGTCGTCGCCGACGGTCCGTCACCCGGGGTGCCGGACCGCTTCGGACCCACCGTCCCGCCCAGCGAGGTCCCGCTGCCGCTCTCCCCCTTCACCGTGGCCGACACCGGCTGACCGGTCGCCAGCTCGAAGGCGAGGATCGGCACCGTCCCCAGCGCGAACACCAGGGCCGACACCACGACGTACGACTTCCAGGTCCACCGCCGGCGCGCCCGCAGCACCCGGGGTTCGTTCCAGCCGGACGGCGGCCCGGACGGCACCCGGCGCAGTTCGTCCACGCTCCGGGCGGGGCCCCGGTCCACCGCGTCGCGCAACTGTTCACCGGTGCGCCGGAATATGTGCTGGAACACCGCACCGCCCACCGTCGCACCGACACTCACCACGGCCGCGCCCAGTATGGTTCCGTAGACGCCGAGTTCGGAGGCGAGCAGCGCCCCCACCACGGTGGCCAGCGCACTCGCCGCGACCTGAGCCGCACTCAGATCGATTCGCCCGCGACCTTCCCCGCCGCTCTCCCCGTCGGTCTTCCGTTCCGGCATCGACTTCCCTCGGTCGGTACGACTGTTCGAGGTTCCGGACTCGAACAAGTCACTCCATCCTGCCCAAAGAAGGACACAAGGGGCGAAAATCCGGTTCTCCGTCATCGATATATGTGAAGATGATCACCGTGCGCCGACCAACGGTCGGCCATTGGGGGTGCGCTCTCTTGAGATTCCCGTGAATCGCGGGAGACTTGAGCGGCGAGCCGCCCCTTCGGATGCCACGAATGGAGTACTGTTCGTAAAGCCCGACCCCTGGGTCGACTTGTCGACTGCCCATCAACAGGCAGCCTGACGAAGAGCCACGGACCGGGCACGCACGGCGACGCCCGTCCCGGATCGTCGCTTCACTCCACGTGCGAGGACGGCCGGGACACCCAGGCGCGACGTCGACGGATGACGTGGCAAAAAGGCAACCGTGCCACAGCGGCGTGCCCGGGCGTAAGCCCGACACGCCGGGGAACTCAGCAAGGTTGTGGCCAGTCGCGAGCGGGCAGGCCACACTCAGTACGGGAGCAGCGACGCAGGTGACGTCGGCAGGCACCACCCGGGAGGTAACCGTGCCCGAACTGCGGGTTGTGGCCGTCAGCAACGACGGCACACGGCTGGTGCTCAAGGCTGCCGACAGCACGGAGTACACCCTCCCCATCGACGAGCGGCTGCGCGCCGCCATCCGCGGCGACCGGCCGCGCCTCGGCCAGATCGAGATCGAGGTCGAGAGCCACCTCCGCCCCCGGGACATCCAGGCGCGGATACGAGCCGGTGCCTCCGCCGAGGAGGTCGCCCAGGCCGCCGGCATCTCCGTCGACCGCGTCCGCCGCTTCGAGGGCCCGGTGCTCGCCGAGCGCGCCTTCATGGCCGAGCGGGCCCGCAAGACCGCGATCCGCCGGCACGGCGAGTCCACCGGCCCCCAGCTCGGCGAGGCCGTCTCCGAGCGGCTCGCGCTGCGCGGCGCCGAGAAGGACACCGAGCGCTGGGACTCCTGGCGGCGCGACGACGGCACCTGGGAGGTCATCCTCTCCTACCGCGCCGACGGCGAGGGCCGCAGCGCGTCCTGGACGTACGACCCGCCCCGGCGCCTGGTCCAGCCGAACGACGACGAGGCCCGCGCGCTGATCGGCGAGAACGTCGAGCGCGAGGAGGAGTCGGTCTTCCCGTTCATCCCGCGCATCGCCCGGCTCCCCCAGGAGCGTCCGCCGCGCCCGATGATCGAACGGCCCTCCGCCGACCGCATCATGTCGGCACGGGAGGTCCGCGAGTCCCGCGAGGCCACGGCCGAGTCCCGGGACTCGCTGACCAGCCTGCTGGACGTCGTCCCCGCCTTCCGCGGTGACCTCGCCCCGGCCCCGATCGAGCCGCTGCCCGCCGCCGAGGTGGTCACCGAGGAGGCGGAGGAGGCCGCCGCGGCGGCCCCGGCCGTCGGCGCGGGCTCCGCGTACGCGGACATCCTGATGCCGCGGGCGGTCGCCCCGCACCGCGAGCGGCTGGTCGGCACCACCGACCGGCAGGCCGAGGCGGACGGCGTACGGCCCGGGCGCCGGGCCACCGTGCCCAGCTGGGACGAGATCGTCTTCGGCAGCCGGCGCAAGAAGCAGGAATAGCGTCACGACCGACGGCGGCGCGGGAGACCCCTGGTCCTCCGCGCCGCCGTTCGTCGTTCCGGTGGTGGCCGGGATCAGCCCGGCTGGTCGGTGACCGCCACCGGCCGGCTCCCGTCGGTCGACCACTCGCTCCACGAGCCCGGGTACAGCGTGGCCGGCAGCCCCGCCACCTCCAGCGCCAGGATCTCGTGCGCCGCCGTCACGCCCGAACCGCAGTACACCCCGACCTCCCGCTCGCCCGCGCCCAGCGCCCGGAAGCGCTCGGCCAGCTCCCCGGCCGGCCGGAACCGCCCGTCCGGGCCGACGTTCTCGGTGGTCGGCGCGGAGACCGCGCCCGGGATGTGCCCGGCCTTCGGGTCGATCGGCTCGCTCTCGCCCCGGTAGCGCTCGCCCGCCCGGGCGTCCAGCAGCAGCCCGGTCCGGGCCAGCGCCGCGGCGCCGTCCCCGTCCACCGTCGGCAGCTGCCCCGGCACCGGCTTGAAGTCGCCGTCCCCGTCCGCCGGCACCTCGGTGGTCACCGGCAGACCCGCCGCCCGCCAGGCCGCGAAGCCGCCGTCCAGCACCCGGACGTCACCGTGCCCGGCCCAGCGCAGCAGCCACCAGGCCCGCGCCGCCGCCATCGAGGTCGCGCCGTCGTACACCACCACCGGCCGGCCGGCCGAGACCCCGAAGCGACACAGCGCGGCGCCGAACTCCTCGACGTCCGGCAGCGGGTGACGACCGCCCCGGCCGGGCGGACCGGCCGGCGCGGCGAGATCGGTGTCCAGGGAGACGAAGTGCGCGCCCGGCAGGTGGCCGGCGGTGTAGTCCTCGATCCCGGGCGGGCCGCCGAGCTGCCAGCGCACGTCCAGCAGCACCGGCGGGTGCTCCGAGGCGAGCGCCCCCTGCAGCTCGGCCGCGGAGATCAGCGGCGAGTCAACGTTGTTGGTGGTCATGGCCGTCATTCTCGCGCAGAGCCATCACCGTCGACCTCTTTGTGCGGTCTTTGCCGGACTTTCCGCGCGGCCGGACGGTTGGGCGCGCCCCGGGGTGGAACGATCACCCTCACGTGCGCACCACCGTGCGCCCACCGTCCGTGAGGAGGCCCGCACATGCCCGCGGTGAAGCTCCGCCTGGCCCAGGGCACACCGTGCTGGGTCAGCCTGATGACCGACGACCTGGCCGGCGCCCGCGCGTTCTACGGCGAACTGTTCGGGTGGACGTACACCCCCGGGCCCGCCCAACTCGGCGCCTACGTCCGGGCCGAGCTGGCCGGGGCACCGGTCGCCGGGCTCGGCGTCGCCGCGGTCCCCGGCTTCCCCGTGCGGTGGACCACCTACTTCGCCGTCGACAACGCCGACCAGGTCACCCAGCGCGTCCGCGAGTGCGGGGGCACGGTGGCGGTCGGCCCGCTGCAGGCCGAGCGGGCCGGACGGCTCGCCATCGCCGCGGACCTCGACGGCGCGGTGTTCGGCCTCTGGCAGGGCGAGGAGCACCTCGGCCACGAGACCTCCGGCGAGCCGGGCGAGCCCGTCTGGACCGAACTGCTCACCCCGGAGCCCGAGTCGGCCGCCGCCTTCTACGGCATGGTCTTCGGCCTGCCGGTCACCGCCGGTCCGGACGGGCCCGGCGGCCCGGGGCAGAACGGCCCAGGGCAGGACGGCGCCGGGCAGGACCGCGCCGGGCAGGACGGGCTGCTCGTGGACGGACGCCCGGTCGCCGGCATCACCGGCGAGGCGCCGCACGGCCGTCCGCCGCGCTGGCGGATCCACTTCGCCGTCCACGACGTCGAACTGACCGCCCGTCGGGCCGTCGAGCTGGGCGGCCGGGTGCTGGCCGCGCCGTACGACACCCCGCGCGGCCGGGTGGCCAGGCTCGCCGACCCGCGCGGCGGGCGCTTCGCCGTCCTGGAGTCCTGAGCCCTGAGACCTGAGCCTCGGCCCAGGAGACCGGAGCGGGGCCCGGGAGGCCGGAGCGGGCTAGACGAGTAGTTCCGAAGTCGGTCAGTGGTCGTAGGCGATCAATGAGCGGGTGACGGGTTGGCCGGTGGTGCGGTTGTGCCAGATCGCGCAGG